>NZ_MNQN01000131.1:0-91393 GCF_001915455.1 Bacteroides sp. 43_46
GGGAGAGTAGGTAGCCGCCGTTTTTTATGAAGCCCCTTCAGTAGAAATACCGGAGGGGCTTCATCTGTTTATAAACTTTGCAGGATGATTACTATGAAACTTCTTTTAACATATAAATCTGATAACTGATTAAACAAAACACATTATAGCTTGTTTTTATAATAGAGTTAAACTTTTAAGCTTAAATGATGTGAACGACGACCAACTGATACTTTTTTATTGCTACATTTGTCGCGAAATTAAAGAGATCTAGTATAAACAACTAAAAAGAAATACCATGAAAGTTTCTCTGAAATTCATATTAGCCACGATTCTGCTAATGCTATCTTATAGCATCGGTGGAAATGCTATGGATTTCGCTTCATGTGTTTCTAAGTGCGAAAGCTCTTGCCAGTTGTCTGAATCGTCTTCCGATATAAAGTCCAATTCTTCTTTAAATAGCCGCGCTGTAGGCTTCGACAAGTCTTCTCAGTCATTGACTATTTCCGATGTAGAATTAGGCTTTAAATCAGTTTCCGAAACATCATCTAATAATTATCGTCTACGTAGAATTATTGAAGTAAATGACTCTTTAAAGGACGTGATGCACAAGTTTTCTTTGTTGAGAGAAAACTCATTAGTATTAGATCAAAGTAAATCTTATTATTCGGATAAGGATCCACATTACTCCATTATCTCCAGCGATTACTATGTATTCGCTTTGAGACGTATCCTTATTTAGTATTCTCACTTTTTCTCCGTATTAATTTACTTTTCGTACTCTGTATGAACTGTGTGATTTTTTGTGCTCAAAAAGTCGCAGGGTCTGTAGCGCAGTGTATCTAATCTTTTGAAATTTTCTAAATAACTAAAATTAATATCTTAACAAAAAAACTTATTATGGAAACTACTAAAAAATCTCAGATTGTAGGTATAAAAAATGCCGGTATCGTAATCATCTGCTGTTTTATTATAGCAGTTTGTATTTATCACTTCCTATTAGGAAATCCGTCCAACTTTATGAACAATGATCCTAACAATCATCCGTTGCCTGGGAACTTCTTGGGTACTATTTACAAAGGTGGTATTATCGTGCCTGTTATTCAGACACTGTTGTTAACCGTGCTCGCTTTGAGTATCGAACGTTATTTTGCCCTTCGTTCCGCTTTCGGAAAAGGTTCCTTGGCTAAATTCGTTGCTAACATCAAAGCTGCCTTGGCTGCCGGTGATATCAAAAAAGCACAGGAAATTTGTGACAAACAACGTGGTTCTGTTGCCAATGTTGTAACTTCCACTCTACGCAAGTATGAGGAAATGGAAAAAAACACATCTTTGCCTAAGGAGCAAAAGCTGTTGGCTATTCAAAAAGAACTGGAAGAAGCTACCGCGCTGGAAATGCCGATGATGCAACAGAATCTTCCGATTATTGCTACTATCACTACTTTGGGAACATTGATGGGATTGCTCGGTACTGTAATCGGTATGATCCGTTCATTTGCCGCATTGTCTGCAGGTGGTGGTGCCGACTCTATGGCTTTGTCACAAGGTATTTCCGAAGCTTTGATTAACACGGCTTTCGGTATCTTGACTGGTGCGTTGGCTGTTATTTCTTACAACTACTTCACTAACAAAATTGACAAATTGACTTACGGGCTCGACGAAGTCGGATTCTCTATTGTGCAGACTTTTGCAGCTACTCATTAATTCTGCGGACCCTTTAAAATCTATTAATCATGGGTAGAGCGCAAATTAAAAAGAAAAGTACGTTCATAGATATGACTGCTATGAGTGACGTGACCGTATTGTTGCTGACTTTCTTTATGTTGACTTCAACATTTGTGAAGAAAGAACCGGTGCAGGTCAACACTCCGGCTTCCGTATCGGAAATTAAGATTCCGGAGACAAATGTGCTTCAGATTCTGGTAGATCCGGATGGGAAAATATTTATGAGCCTCGACAAACAGCAGGATATGCAGGCTGTTTTGGAGAGCATGGGTGATGAGTATGGTATTAAGTTTACTCCTGAGCAGGAGAAGCGGTTTGTTCTGTCTTCTACTTTCGGAGTACCTATTAGAAGTATGCAGAAATTCCTGGATCTTCCCGAAGAACAACGAGACAAGATTCTGAAGAATGAGGGAATTCCATGCGATAGCGTCGATAACCAGTTCAAGTCATGGGTACGTAACGCACGTGCTGCCAACGCTGACCTGCGAATTGCTATCAAAGCTGATGCTTCAACTCCATACTCGGTGATAAAGAACGTTATGAACTCACTTCAGGACTTGAGGGAGAATCGGTATAATCTGATTACTTCGCTCAAAGTGGAATCTGAAGATTAAAAGGGAGGAAAAACAATGAGTGCTGAAGTACAAGAGAGCGGCGGAAAAAATGGAAAGAGCAAGCAGAAGAAATTTGCTGTACGGGTAGACTTTACTCCGATGGTGGACATGAATATGTTGCTGATTACTTTCTTTATGCTTTGTACCACGTTGAGCAAACCTCAGACGATGGAGATAAGCATGCCGAGTAACGATAAGAATATAACTGAAGAACAGAAGAGTATGGTAAAGGCTTCGCAGGCAATCACATTGCTGCTGGGGCCGGACAATAAGCTCTATTATTATGAGGGAGAACCTAACTATAAGGATTATACCTCATTGAAGGAGACTACTTATGGCCCGGATGGGTTGCGTAGCATACTTCTTCAAAAGAATGCAACTGCTGTCAATAAAGTGAGAGCTTTGAAACAGCAGAAACTTGATCTTAAGATATCGGATGAAGAATATAAGAAACAGGTTTCCGAAATAAAGAGTGGAAAAGATACGCCGACTGTGATTATCAAGGCGACGGACGATGCTTCTTATATGAATCTGATTGATGCACTGGACGAAATGCAGATATGTAATATTGGTAAATATGTGATAACGGACATTGCCGAAGCGGATCGATTCTTGATTAAGAATTTTGATTCTAAGGGAGAGCTGTCACAGAATATAGCCGATAAATGATGTAACACCTAAAAAAGAAAAGTAAAATGGCAAAAATAGATTTAACTTCTCAGGAATGGTGTCAACTGATTTTTGAAGGCAAGAATCAAGCGTACGGTGCATACAAGATGCGTGCTAACTCGACTAAGCGCCATAATCTCGCGATGTTGGCAGTACTGGTCATAGCATTAATCGGATTTACGATTCCTACGCTGGTGAAGTTGGCAACCCCGAAGCAGAAGGAAGTGATGACGGAGGTCACTACTCTGTCGAAATTGGCAGAACCGGAAATCAAACAGGAAGAGATGAAACGGGTGGAACCCGTTGCGCCTCCACCTCCTGCATTGAAAAGCTCCATCAAGTTTACTGCTCCCGTCATCAAGAAAGATGAGGAAGTGCACGAGGATAATGAAATCAAGAGTCAGGAAGAGTTGACTTCTACCAAGGTGGCTATTTCCATTGCCGATGTAAAAGGTAATGACGAAGCCAACGGCAAGGATATCGCCGACTTGAAACAAGTGGTGACACAGGCTGAGCCGGAACCCGAAAAGGTGTTTGATATGGTAGAGCAAATGCCGACTTTCCCGGGTGGACAACAGGAACTGATGTCTTATTTGGGTAAGAATATCAAGTATCCGACTATTGCACAGGAGAATGGAACACAGGGACGCGTGATTATACAGTTTGTAGTAGAACGCGACGGTTCGATCACGGATGTGCGTGTGGCTCGTGGGGTAGACCCTTATCTGGATAAAGAAGCGGTACGTGTGGTAAAAAGTATGCCGAAGTGGATCCCGGGTAAGCAGAATGGAAAAGCGGTGCGCGTAAAATTTACTGTTCCGGTAATGTTCAGGTTACAATAATATGATGATGAAGAGACAATTTTGGCTGATAGGAATCGTTTTGTTGGCGGTATTAAGTGCTTGCCGCTCTAAATCGAAGGAGGGACCGACGGATACTTATTCGTCTGGAGTGATAGCTATTGCGGCGGATGAAAGTTTCGAACCCATAATACAGGAAGAGATTGATGTATTTGAAAGCCTGTATCCATTGGCCGGAATTGTCCCTCGTTACACGACTGAGGTCGAGGCGATTAATTTACTTCTGAAAGACAGTGTCCGGTTGGCTATTACAACCCGGACACTGACCGAGGAAGAAATGAATTCGTTTCACAGCCGGAAGTTCTATCCTCGGGAGATGAAGCTGGCTACGGACGGGCTGGCATTGATTGTGAACCGTGCGAATCCGGATTCTTTGATAAGTGTGTGTAATTTTCGCCGTATCCTGACAGGAGAAGTGAAAGAGTGGAAAGCGGTGAACCCTAATTCCCGTTTGAAGGATATTCAGGTGGTGTTTGATAATAAAAACTCTAGCACCGTGCGTTTTGCAATAGATTCTGTTTGTGGCGGGAAACCTTTGTCTACGGGCAATGTAAGTGCGTTGAAGACAAATCAACAGGTGATAAATTATGTGGCGGAAAATCCCGGAGCAATGGGAGTGATCGGAGTAAACTGGTTGGGAGACCGCAGTGATACGACTAATCTTTCTTTCCGGCAGGAGATCAGGGTTATGGCGGTGAGTGCCGAGGATGTGGCGACTCCTGTCAACAGCTACAAACCTTATCAGGCTTATCTGTATTATGGTAACTACCCGTTGGCAAGATCGATTTATGCATTACTGAATGATCCTCGTAGTGGGCTGCCTTGGGGATTCACTTCTTTTATGACATCCGATAAAGGGCAGCGGATTATATTAAAATCTGGACTTGTTCCGGCTACTCAGCCGGTGCGTATTGTCCATGTGAAAGACGAATAATAACTAAAATTGAGACTATCATGAAACGAGTACAAATGTTTTTAGCTGGAGCGTTTATAGCAGTTGGGTCGCTCTACGCACAGTCGTCCGATGCCGAATGGCAGATGGAAGTTGCAAAGTTGAAAGAAACTATTCAGTCGGATCCGGCGCAAGCTGCCGAGCAAGCTGAACAACTGATAAAAGGAAAAAATAAAAAGAATGTGGAACTTTTGACAGCTATCGGCGAAGCTTATTTGCAGGCCGACAAGTTGTCCGAAGCACAAATGTACGCTGCTCTTGCTAAAAAAGCGAATGGCAAGTCTGCTTTGGCTTCCGTGCTGGAAGGGGATATTGCGGCCAAGCAGAAAAATGCAGGTCTTGCTTCACAGAAGTATGAGGAAGCTATTTATTTTGATTCGCGTTGCACGCCTGCGTATCTGAAATATGCTGATATTTATAAGTCTGCAAATGCCGGTCTGGCCATAGAAAAGCTGAATCAATTAAAGACCCTTGAACCGTCCAACACAGCCATAGACAAGAAATTAGCAGAGATTTATTATTTGAAGAACGATTTCAGTAAGGCGGCCGATGCCTATTCCCGTTTTGCAATGGGACCGACGGCTAACGAAGAGGATCTGGTGAAATATGCATTCGCCTTGTTCTTGAATCATGATTTTGCGAAGTCACTTGAAGTGGCTAATATGGGATTGAAAAAGAACCCGCGTCATGCGGCATTCAACCGTTTGGCGATGTATAATAATACGGACTTGAAACGCTTTGAAGAAGCATTGAAGGCGGCGGACGTTTTCTTTAATGAATGTGATAAGGCGGATTATTCTTATCTGGACTATATGTATTACGGACATTTGCTGGAAGAACTGAAGAAATATGATGAAGCTGTCGGCCAATATGAGAAGGCTGTGGAACTGGATCCGACAAAGACGGATTTGTATAAGAATATTTCCTCTGTTTACGAGCAGAAAAATGATTATAAAAAAGCGATCGGTGCATATCATAAATATTACTCGTCTCTCGAAAAGGAAAAGCAGACTCCTGATTTGCAGTTCCAGTTGGGGAGACTTTATTATGGTGCAGGTACACAACCCGATTCGTTGACTATCAATGTTGAAGAACGTAAGCAGGCACTGATGTCTGCCGATTCTGTTTTCCAAGTGATTTCAGAGGCCGCTCCGGATAGCTATTTAGGCAATTTTTGGAGAGCACGTGCAAATTCTGCACTCGACCCCGAAACAACGCAGGGATTGGCGAAACCTTTCTATGAAGAAGTAGCCGCATTGTTGGAAAGCAAGAACGACCCTCATTACAATTCGGCGTTGGTAGAGTGTTACAGTTATCTCGGATATTATTATTTGTTGGCTATTGAAAACCCCACATTGAAAGCGGAAGCAAAAGCCAATAAGGAGAAATCCAAGGAGTACTGGAGTAAAATTCTGGCTATAGACCCCGCTAATGCTACTGCTAAAAGGGCATTGGACGGCATCAAATAGTGAATAATTTTAGTTGTTTGTCGTGACAGGAGGAGTGGAGAGTGATCTTAGCTCCTCCTTTTTTTACACTTTTTTTTGCTTTTCTATTGGAATATTGAAAAGATTGCCTACATTTGCAGTGTACTATTATACTAATACA
This sequence comes from Bacteroides sp. 43_46, assembly GCF_001915455.1. Taxonomy (NCBI): domain Bacteria; kingdom Pseudomonadati; phylum Bacteroidota; class Bacteroidia; order Bacteroidales; family Bacteroidaceae; genus Bacteroides; species Bacteroides sp. 43_46. The sequence continues at coordinate 6,408 of NZ_MNQN01000131.1, forward strand.
CTAAAATGCAATTGATAATCAAAAGAAAATGCTATGATTACAGTAGAAAACCTCTCATTTACTTATCGTAAATCGAAGCGTGTTGTACTGCACGACTTCTCTCTCTCGTTCGAATCGGGCAGGGTATATGGACTGCTGGGGAAGAATGGTGCCGGAAAGTCCACTCTCCTTTATCTGATGTCCGGTCTGCTGACTCCTAAAGGTGGCAAGGTAATGTTTCACGATACGGATGTACGCCGCCGGTTGCCGGTAACTTTGCAGGATATGTTTCTAGTGCCTGAAGAATTTGAACTGCCTCCTGTATCTTTAGTCAGCTATATTGAGTTGAACAGTTCTTTTTATCCCCGTTTTAGCAAGGAGGATATGATTAAGTATCTTCATTACTTTGAAATGGATATGGATATCAACCTCGGTTCGCTTTCCATGGGCCAGAAGAAAAAAGTATTTATGAGCTTTGCACTGGCAACGAATACTTCGCTTTTGCTCATGGACGAACCGACGAACGGATTGGATATTCCCGGAAAAAGCCAGTTCCGTAAGTTTATCGCATCGGGGATGTCGGATGATAAGACGATTGTGATTTCCACACATCAGGTTCGTGATATTGACAAGGTGCTCGATCATGTACTGATTATGGATGAAAGCCGTGTACTGCTGGACGAATCGACAAGTAGTATCTGCGAAAAGCTTTTCTTTGTAGAAAGTGATGATCGCGAACTGGCGCAGACAGCTCTTTTTGCCATTCCTACTATTCAGGGTAATTACCTGATCCTTCCTAATAAAGAGAAGGAAGAATCGGACATAAATCTGGAACTTCTTTTTAATGCTACACTGGCTGCTCCCGAGGAGATGGCCCGATTGTTTCAAACTCAAAAATAAAAGACGATGATAAAAGATACTTTTTTTAGTTTGCCTCGTTTTATGAATCTTTGCCGCAAGGAAATGGTGGAGAGTTGGAAGTCGAATGTACTTCGTATTGTATTGCTTTATGGGGTGATGACTGTTGTGTTGGTCTGGAACGGATATTTTGCATATCGTACTCACGATTCGGTTCGTTTTCTCGAACGTCATATGGAGGCCGATCCTGCCTGGGGATTTATATTAATAGCTTTTCTTTGGTTTCTATTCGGATTTGGTTGTTTAAGCGGGTCGCTGACAATGGAGAAGATGAAAAGCAAGACAAACAGGCTGTCTGCATTAATGACACCGGCTACTCCTTTTGAGAAATTCTTTTCTCGTTGGTTGGTATCAACTGTTGTCCTGTTGGTTGTTTTTTTCATTACCTTTGAACTGGCTGATTATACACGGGTATTGGTTTATTCGCTTATCTATCCGGACGTAAAAGAAGTGATACTTCCTGTCAATCTGGGAGATTTGGTAGGTAGCGGGAAACGGTGGTACTTGTTCCACAAAACGTATGAGTTGACACTGGTGCTTTCTATCTATTGCTTTGTACAGTCATTGTTTGTATTGGGCAGTTCTGTATGGCCGAAAAATTCGTTTCTTAAAACATTTGTTTCTGTTACGATAATTGTTTTAATTTACGTATTGGTCGGAATGTTGGTGGGGGATATGTTATTTAGCGGAAGCAGTAAAGATTATGGTTATATTTTTTCTTCAATAACGAAGGAACAGGTTACTGTCATGGTAACTGTGGGCTTTATGCTTTTTGCATTCGTAAATTGGACGCTCGCTTATTTCCGTTTCAAGGAGTCTGAGATCATTCAACGTATGTAATACTTTAGACTATGAATTTTAAAGAAAGTAAAGCTATTTATTTACAGATTGCAGATAGAATCTGTGATGAGATACTTCTAGGACAGTTTGCTGAGGAGGAACGCATTCCCTCTGTCAGAGAATATGCTACTGTTGTGGAAGTAAACGCCAATACGGTGATGCGCTCATTCGATTATCTCCAGTCACAGAATATTATTTATAATAAACGCGGTATTGGTTATTTTGTCGCCACCGGTGCGAGAGAATTGATTCATTCACTGAGGAAGAATACTTTTTTGAAGGAAGAACTGGATTACTTCTTCCGCCAAATCAAGACACTGGATATTCCTATAAAGGAGATCACGGATATGTACCGGGAATTTTGTAAAAAAGAACAGTAAAATAAATATTATGAAACGTACAACTTATATATTAATAGGACTTTTTGTAGCCGGACTTTGTGTGCTGGTAGGCGGAATGTTTATGATTTTTTGTTTAGGAAGGCCATACATTTCCAATCAACTGAATTTGCAAGGAGAGCAGATAACTAAAGAAGTGCCGGCTTGCCGGGTGGTCTGGCTGACTCAAACAAGGCTGTATACGCCAGAACGTAACGTCTGGCTGGCGAATTCTCTTCTGGAAGTGCAGCCTTCAAAAGAAGGGAAGAATCTGTTTTCTTGCTCGAAGAAGGTAAATGACTATCTGAAAATGACCGTTATGGGGGACACGTTGAAAATCCTTTTGGACTATTCGCTGGATCAACTTCCGCAGGAGTTTAAGAAATCCAAATTTATGGGAATGAATATAGGAGACATGCGATTGGATATGACGCAAGATGTGGAGTGTATTATAAATGATATTAATTCGCAGAAAATAGGATTCAAACATTTGGAAAAGGATTCTTTGTCCATTGATACGTCTAATTCTATTGTGGTCGATTCTTGTGATTTTGCAGCTTTGCAAGTCATCAGGAGTGGCGGGAATGTGGATTTTCAGAGTGGGACTATTAATAATCTGTATTTGAATCTGGGTATGATGGGTAATTGGTCTGTAAATGTTGAAAAATGCCATATCGGTACGGAATATTTAACCGCACATTATGCAAATGTACAACTTCAAAAAGGAGAGTGTGAGCGTATGATCTGGATTCCTGAGAAAAATGATTCCAAGTTAAATGTATCTTTAACCGGAAAAGCTTGTGTGACGGTAATGGAGTGATTATATGTCTGAAATAAAAAAGAGCAAAAGTGAACTTGTCTCATCTTTGCTCTTTTTTATATACTGTATTATAATACTTTGGTTAATGTGAAGCAGTCGATATCCGGTGCCCAGTTATAACTATTGCCCATTCGGATCGTATTGTAACCGGCCTTCAATTCAACGGGAATTGTGATTTGACTATGTTTCTCATCTTCCCCCAATGCGGCAATCTTAGTGATGACGCCATTGATATCAACTTCCAGCTGTCGTCCTTTGCCGTGTGAATATTGGATAGTCATCTGGTAGCGTCCGCCGTCTGTGCTATATACTTCCCGCCATTCTGCATAGTTTTCCGGTTTTCCGCCGAGGAATCCAATTTTCATCTTACCGGAAGCATCCTTGTCATGAGCATAAATAATGCCTTTAGGATTTTTACCCAAATCATTGAATAGAGGTAAGTATGCCCATTCGGCTTCATATAATGTAGGCTCCAGACGCGTTTCTCCTTCCATGCGGAGGAACATAGCGCTGTGAGGAGGCAGTGTTCGTTCAAATACATCGGAGAAATTTCCCAAGTCATTTTGTCTTGCTAAATCGCGTACTTTCACGTTTCCACCAAATTCGAGTGAGGTAAACGGTACAGAGAAGCTGCATAACGTATCCGAAGGATTGTAAAGTGCAACGGCACGTACATTGCCGCGTTTTTGCTCAATATCTTTCACCAGTACATAACCTTCATTTTCATGCTGCGCCACATATGCCTGCAATCCTAACGGGTCTTGGTTGAGTGCGATCAATTCCTTGTTTGTAAGTAATTGGAGTGAAGAATCCGGCAGGTTTTCCAGGTTGCAGCCGATTAGGAGAGGCGAACTCATGATACACCATAAACCGAAATGAGCTTCTTCTTCTGTCGGAGTAAGTCCTTTTCCGCCTACTTTGCTATTGTCACGGAATCCGATCACCATCATATCCATATCGTTGTAATGTCCGTTTCCGGCATAGGCAGATAGATAAAGATTCTTTCCGACTACATATTTCAGTGATCCCCAATGTGCATTGATATCTCCACTGATGCGCCAGGAAGTTGCCACATCTTTTGCCCAGGTACCGGGGAAAGCCCAGCGGCAGATGTTGACGGAAACGTTTTTGTTTACTTTGTCAATGCTGTTGCGGATAGAAGTATAACGTTCTTCCTCGTCCAGTCCGAGGACATCGCCTCCACAATAGTCTATTTTGATAAAGTCGAAGCCCCAGTCGCCAAAGTATAGCTGGGCGTCTTGAGGTTCGTGCCCATAGATACCTGCGCCTACTCCTGCAAGGTCGTTGTCCCAGATAGAACCACAAGTGTTATTGCCTGCATCCGTATAGATTCCCGCTTTCATGCCGAGACTGTGTATGTGGTCGGCAACCGGTTTCATTCCGTTCGGGAAACGTTTCTCGTTGGTGAACATGATTCCGTTGTCGTCACGTTTGCCGAAGAAGCCATCGTCTACGTTGATATAGTGGTAGCCCGCATCCTTCAAACCTTTTTCTACCATAAGGTCGGCCTGATGTTTAATAATGTCTTCACTAATATCTACTCGGAAAGCATTCCAGGAACTCCAACCCATGATAGGCGGAGTGATTGTCTTCTCATTCTCAGAATGAGCCACTTGAGTCTTTGTGCAACTGAAACACAGCAAAGAGAGTGCTGTTGCCGTCAAAATGTAGAATCTGTTCTTCATGATATAATAGGTTGATAGATTTCAGTCCGGCTGTTCCGGTTACGTCCCGACAGCCTAAAAATAATAAAGGGTAACTTGCTGTATTCCAGAAAGCTACCCTTTACCTTGTCGGAATGAGGCGACTCGAACGCCCGACCCCTACGTCCCGAACGTAGTGCGCTACCAACTGCGCTACATTCCGATTGCTTAAGAAAGTGGTGCCACCAGGAATCGAACCGGGGACACAAGGATTTTCAGTCCTTTGCTCTACCAACTGAGCTATGGCACCTTTCTCGTTTGCGGGTGCAAAGAATTTTTTACTAAATAATAATACTATGAAAACCTGGATTTCTTTTTAGGGGATAAATATGTACTCAAATGCAAGACCGTATATTTTATAATTTTACACACTAAAACATTCAAACAAATATAAAATGTGTAACTATGGGACTGCTTTTGTTGTAATTGCTATTTTACTGGCTTTTCTTATTTTTTTGCAGGTAAATGCTGTTTGGTCAAGATGGTCTTCCCATACCTGCGGAGAGCGTGATACGAAGAATCGGAGACCTGCTGCACTGCGGTGTATTTGCCATGAAGCTGGCGAATAATTCTGTGGTAGCTTTGGTCTGTGAGTCGCGATTGCAACTGATAATGATGCCCTCCGAGCATCAGCGTATTATTTGGGTATTAACAAATCTACTTCATAAAGTTGGATCGTGAGGTGCAGGGGGCAGGATTAGGATTGACACTTTCACAAACGATTGTCTGCAGTCTGGGTGGGAGAGTCGGTCTGGAATCTGAAATGAACGAAGGTTCTACTTTCTGGTTCGTGTTGCCGTTGAAGGCAACATCGGAAGAAATTAATGAAAATAAGTAAAGAGTGCCAAAAAGCAGTCGTAATCTTTATTCCCCTTCTTAAAGAAGGAGAAGTGAAGTTATTATTAGTTTTTGGCACTCTTTACTTTTTTTAGGTAGAATGAACACTTAGTCTTTATGACTTAGGCGTATCCTTATCTTTGTCTCCGCTTCCCAGAGACGTGCTGGTTGATGCAGAACTTCCGCTCGAAGGAGCAGAGCTGTTTGATGAACTCGGACCGGAAGCGGTTGTGCTTGGCTTGGTAACACTCGGACTTGCAGTAGCAGGTTGAGCCTGTACTTCCCAGTGGAAAGGTTCGAAATTGGAATTCGGATCTACCCAAGACGGTTTCTTGGACGCATAGATGATGAACGGGGCAACAACTACGATGATTGCACCGATAATCAATACAGAGAACCAAACGGTATTGCTACCGGTTGAAATCTGGCTAGGCGGGATAAAGCTGAGGATGAAGGCAAGTAACGAACCACAGAAACCAAGACCACCGACGAACCACATCAAACCGTTACCGGACTTACCGATACGGAACGGACGGTTCAGTTTCTTCATCTTATACCGCAATGCGATAGCTCCAGAGAACATCAATAGGTACATAATAAGGTAAAGAATAACTGTCAGCTGTGACAAAATCTGATAAAAACTCTGTACAGAAGGCATAACGACGAACAGTAAGCTCAGTACTGTTACAGCAAGACCTTGCACGAACAGGATATTTTTTTGTACACCCAGTTTGTTTGTCTTCTGGAAGAACGGAGGCATATAACCGGCCTTACCTACAGCAAATATACCTTTTGATGGACCGGCAACCCATGTCAATACACCGGCTAATACTCCGAATGCCAGAGCAATAGCAATGATCGGTGATAACCAGGAAGCGTGGATGTATTTAAAGTAGTTGTCAAAGCCAACAAGCAAACTTTGGGTAAGGTTGATGTCTTTGGCAGGAATGATAACACCTAGTGCAAACGTACCCAAAACGAAGATGAGAACTGTGATAAGTGCACCGATAAATACGGCTTTCGGATAGTTTTTGGAAGGATTTTCCACGTCTTTTACGTGGATACCACCCATTTCCATACCGGCATAAAACAAGAAGATACTAGCAGCGAGAACGACATTGTCGAAGTTTGTGAAGTCGGGGAAGAAGCTACTATGGAAATCCATATTGGACTGTCCTCCGGTTGCCAGGTAAATGATTCCTAGGATAATCAGCAGAGCAGCCGGGATAATTGTACCTACCATACCACCGATTTTGGCAACCTTACCGACCCAGCTCATACCTTTCAATGAAATGAAAGTAGCCAGCCAGTAAATGACAAGCACTACGATAAGCGTATAATACTTGTTGTTTGCCAGTGACATATCGTGTACGTCATTCATTCCGATGAAGGCAATGGATACGGCGCCGAATGTCAATACTGTCGGATACCAGATTGTACTTTCAATCCATTGCACCCAGATAGCGAGGAATCCCAACTTTTTGCCGTAGGCTTCGCCTACCCACCGGAATACACCACCCTGTTTATCCTGAAACATTGCCGCCAGTTCGGCTGCAACGAGCGATGTCGGGATCAGGAAGACAATCGCTGCGAAAAGATAGTAGAAGGCCGAACTCATTCCGTATACGGCCTCGGCTGGCAGTCCACGTAAGGATACTACCGCCGTAACGTTCATGATAGCTAGGGTAAACACGCCTAGCTTCACTGCATTTTTAATATTTGCCATAAGTTAAGGTTTTAAGTGAAAAATATTTTAAAGTCAGTCTTATAACAACATTTAGCGTGAGATGTTTCAGCAATCTCTTTCAAAGTTCGTTAATTAACATCGATAAACTGCTCTTTTGCCAATCTCAATTTGTCTGTTTCAAAACAATCGCTTTCTCCGATTGTTTCTAAGCATTATAAATTACATACGAATCATTTTATTATAAACTAAGTAGTTATGAAATCAGCACTTTCAGATTTTATCTTAGGGAAAAAAGGCATTTATGGCATTCTCCACATTATTATATTGGTGATGTCTCTTTTTCTCGTAATTAGTATCTCGGTAGATACTTTTAAGGGAATTCCTTTTTATACACAGTCGTCTTATATGAAAACCCAGTTGTGGATTTGCATTTGGTTTCTTTTCGATTTTGTATTGGAATTTTTTCTGGCGAAACACAAAGGACGTTATTTACGGACACATTTCATTTTCCTGTTGGTAGCCATTCCTTATCAGAACATTATTGCTTATTATGGATGGACTTTTTCTCCCGAAATTACTTATCTACTCCGTTTTATTCCTTTGTTGAGGGGGGGATATGCGCTGGCGATTGTGGTCGGCTGGCTGACGTACAATAAGGCTTCGAGCCTGTTCGTTTCTTATCTGACGATGTTGCTGGCTACTGTTTATTTCTCCAGTCTTGCTTTCTTTGTGCTTGAGCATAAAGTAAATCCGCTTGTCCATAGTTATGGGGATGCATTGTGGTGGGCATTTATGGATGTAACTACTGTCGGGTCGAATATAATAGCGGTAACGGTGACCGGTAGAGTGTTGTCCGTACTGTTGGCAGCGTTAGGAATGATGATGTTTCCTATCTTTACAGTGTATATCACGAATCTTATTCAGCAGTCCAACAAGCGGAAGAAGCAATATTATGCAGAAGAGGAGGAAGAAAAGGAGAAGGCTGTCGGACAAGAAACTCCGGCGTAATCCGTACAAGAGGCAAAAACATAATGCTTTTATAAAAGATAATATCCTTCATATTGAAGTATAACCGGGAAGAAGAAAAAAGGTTACTATCTGCAGACAGTAACCTTTCATCTTTTTCATAGAGAGAGTCGTTAATCAACTATAGTGATACGATTGTTACCAAATACATTCAATCTTAGTTTGTTCATGATGCATTCGATAGCCAACTGAGCTTTTACAGAGTTACCCGATCCGTCCAAAGGAGGAGCGAATGCAGCGATACCGAATTGTCCGGGTAATACGCCCATTACCCCACCACCTACACCTGTTTTTGCAGGGATTCCGGAAGTGTACATCCAGTCACCGGTATGTTCGTAGAAACCTACTGCAGCAATCATGGCTGTGATTTTAGGAGCAAGGCTAGCATCGAAAACTTCCTTTTTAGTCACTGGGTTCACACCACCATTGGCAATTGTCCCGGCAGCAACAGAAAGCTGTAATGCAGTAACTCCTAATGAACATTGGCGGGTATAGAGGTCTAACGACATATCTGGATCATCGTAGATACGGTTGTAGTTTTTCAACAACCAGGCAATAGAACGGTTATTGAAGTTCGTATCCGATTCGGATTTATATAATTCATCAATCAGCTGAGGAGCGCTGCCGCACAAATCGGTTACGTTTCCAACGATAGCATCCCATTTCTTGGCAGAGTCACCGATAGGCTTCACCATACTGCAAGCAGAAATAGCACCGGCGTTTACTAATGGAGTAGACGGATGGTCGTTCTCCAGTAAGATAGCGATGATTGAGTTGAAAGGCAAGCCGGTTGCATCAGCTCCGATCTTGTCCAGAATTTCCTTGGCGCCATATTGACGTAATGCAAGGATAGCGGTATGTACTTTCGATACGGATTCTATTCCGAAGCGGTAATCAGTATCTCCCACATGGATAGTCTGCCCGTTGAGCAGGCAGACACTAATTCCGAAGAGATCTTTATTGACATTTGCCAAGTAAGGAATATAGTCGGCATTCTTGCCTCCTGTATTGGTTTTTACCTGGTCGTATGCCTCCTGTACCACTTCTTTCAATTGAGCGAGTGTTACTTTTTTATCCATAGATCTATTCTTATTTAACTGTTTTGTAACGGCGGCCACCATGGTTGAACATCTTTGTTTCTACCGGAAGATTCTTTTCCTGAGCCATACGGGTAGGAGTCGGATAATCCAGTTTTTCTAGTTCGGCAACAGCATTGTTGATGTCACCTAGTAACATGTCTGCCATATCGCGGCTGAATCCTTGGCGGACAACGACACGCATTACTACATAGTCTTCCAGTTTAGAAGGTAATGTATAAGCCGGAACCATCCAACCATGTTGAGACAATTTGTCTTGTAGGTCATATAACGTCCATTTGGCTGCTTTGGCGTATTCAGGTTTGAGATACCAGATGAACAATGGGTTCACTACATCTTCGGAGTAATTGACGAACGGAGCCATTTTGGCGATTTCATCGTGGATATATTTAGCGATCATCAACGAATTGTATTGTACTTCTTTGTATCCCTGGAATCCTAAACGAATGAATTGATAATATTGTCCCAGAATCTGAGCGGCAGGACGGGAGAAGTTCAGACCTACCTGTGTGATGTTAGCACCCAGATAATTTACGCTGAACGCCATTTCTTCGGGCAGATATTCTTTGCCTTTCCAGCAAACCCAACCAAGTCCTGGATATACTAAACCGAATTTGTGACCGGATACACTGATAGAAAGCACCCATTTCAAACGGAAGTCCCACTTCTTTTCCGGATAAAGGAACGGAAGGATGAAACCACCGCTTGCGGCGTCTACGTGGATAGGAATGTCATAACCAGTTTTTGCGTTGTAAGCATCAAGTGCTTTATCTAATGCTTCAACATCATCGTTCAATCCTGTCCATGTAACACCTTGGATAGGTACGACACAGATTGTATTTTCGTCACACATCTTCAATGCTTCTTCGGGGTCGAGTGTGGTTTTATCAAGTGTCAAAGGCACTTCACGCATTTCAATCTGCCACAACTGTGCAAACTTCTCCCATACCACCTGGAAACCTGTTGAAATAACGAAATTTGGTTTATCGAATGGTTTGCCTTGAGCCTGTCTTTTCTTACGCCAGCGCAACCATGCAGCTACACCACCCAGCATACAAGCTTCTGAAGAACCGATTGCCAATGCACCTGTTTTCCATGTGTCTTTTTCGGGAGAGTTCCATAAGTTGGCAACGATATTGATACATTTACCATTCATTACTGCGATACGTGGATACTCTGTTTCATCAATATAATTGATATTGATAGCTTCGTTCATCAGCTTGGTTGCATATTCGTCCATATAAGTGGTAACGAAAGTAGCCAGGTTCAAACGTGGTTGAGTTTGGGCGAATGTTTCGTCTTTCACCATTTGATAAGCGACTTCAGGAGTAGTAGGGCCATCAGGAATTTTCTCTACCGGAGAGGGTTGTAGCATTCTGTCTGAGCCAAATACATCGGTTTTTGCATCACCTTTTCTGAAATTTAAATCTTCCATACTAATTTGTTTTTTAAAAGGTTTAGGGCGATGGGGATTTTCCCCGTCGAATTTCCCACAACAACAGCAGATAGATTTGGCGTTTATTAAGGGGGGAAGTTTTTCCCGTATGTAGGGAGTTTCATTAGTGTGTAAGATATAGTTAAACGAAAAAAAATAAGTAGGGAGAGAGGAATAATGGATAGTGAGATCAATAAGAATAGGGAGGCGGGAAAATAAAAAAAGCAAAAGAAGAACAGCTCCTTTTGCTTTTTTATACCTATTGACTTAACTGAAAAATGGCGTTTCAACATAGACGCCGGACTCTTTGCCGTTTAGCGGAAGTCTTTTAATTCTTCCTGCAATTTTTGGCGTGTGAAGAAGATACGGCTCTTTACCGTTCCTAACGGAAGATTCAGCTTTTCTGCTATTTCACGATATTTGAAGCCGGAAACGTGCATCGCGAACGGGACTTTATATTCTTTAGGAAGTGTGTTGACCACACGGTGCATCTCTTTCAGGTCATAAGCCTTTTCTGTACTCTCAAAACCGGCGTCTTGTGGCAGGTTCAGGTGATAAAGGTTATCGGTCCGGTCGATGAATGTTTGGTCGCGAACTACTTTGCGGTAGTTGTTGATAAAGATGTTGCGCATGATGGTATACATCCATCCTTTGAAATTAGTATCAGGCGTATATTTGTCTTCGTTATCTAATGCTTTCAATGATGTTTCCTGCAACAAATCGTTTGCTTCTTCGCGGTCGGTTGTCAGTTTATAAGCGAACTGCGTTGCTTTTTAAATTGTGAGTATTCGTTGTAATAATTTCGATGATGCAAGTTTACGGCATTTTTTCAGATACGACGGGGTAGAATCCGACGGATTTTGACCCAAAAGCTATCGGTGGATAGTTTTTAGGTGGTTTTTGATAGTTTTCAGGTGGTCTTTTGGGGGAATTTCGTTCAGATTCTGGATATTTTTCTCTTCATTTTCATTCGAGTCTATCATGCAAATGTCTTTTTTCTTCAAAAATCATTTCTTGTTATTTTGAACTTTATACCGGAAGTATTGTTGTTCTTCCAATCTAAACTTTTAACGAGCAAGTATATGAAAATAAAGACAGGTAAAGGGACGATCCCTCTCATAACTTTAATAGCTATATGGTCTATTTCGGCATTGACGTCTCTGCCAGGGTTGGCTGTTTCACCTATTTTGGGTGATCTTACAAAAATATTTCCAAAAGCTACGGATCTGGATATTCAGATGTTGACTTCGTTGCCATCGTTGCTGATTATCCCTTTTATATTGCTCGGTGGTAAATTGACGGAAAAAGTTGATTTTGTCCGTGTGTTGCAAGTCGGGCTATGGCTGTTTGCAACAAGTGGAGTGTTATATTTGCTTTCCAATAAAATGTGGCAATTAATAGTGGTAAGTGCCTTGCTTGGTGTAGGGGCAGGGTTGATTATTCCTTTGTCCACCGGATTGGTTTCCAGGTATTTTGTGGGTACATATCGGGTGAAGCAATTCGGGTTAAGTTCGGCGATTACTAATTTTACTTTGGTTATAGCGACTGCTGTAACCGGATATCTGGCAGAAGTCAGTTGGCATTTGCCTTTTCTGGTCTATCTGCTTCCCTTGATTTCTATTCTGCTGGTTGGACATCTAAAGACGACTCAGCCGGAAGCTGCCGTATCTTCTTCTCAGAAAGATGATTCGGAAGCCGAAGATTCATCCATAGATATAGGAGGTGGTAAATATGGTATCCATATCAGGCATCTGATACAGTTAATGGCTTTTTACGGGATAATTACTTATATTGTAGTAGTGGTGATTTTCAATCTGCCTTTCTTAATGGAAAAACATCATTTTTCCAGCGGTAATTCGGGGTTGATGATTTCGCTTTTCTTCCTGGCTATTACGGCTCCGGGCTTCTGCTTGAATAAGATTGTCGGCCTTCTAAAAGAACGTACCAAGGCATATAGTCTGTTATCCATAGCTTTAGGGTTGTTATTAATCTGGATAGCTCCGTTGGAGTGGCTCATTATTCCGGGTTGTCTGCTTGTCGGATTGGGATATGGCGTTATTCAGCCTATGTTGTACGAGAAAACGACTCATGCGGCGCTTCCACAGAAGGCAACAATGGCACTGGCATTTGTGATGATGATGAATTATCTGGCAATTTTGCTTTATCCTTTCATTGGTGATTTTCTGCAATGGGTATTTCATACACAGTCGCAGGAATTTCCGTTTATCTTCAATCTGTTGATTACTGTTGGCACTTTCTTCTGGGCATACCGTTGCCGTGATACTTTTTTGTTTAACGACCAATTGAAATAAAGATGAGAAATAAAAAACTGGAAGCTAACGTCAGCATGGCCGTTTCAAAGATATTCGGTGGTTTTAATATGAATGCGTTGAAATTTCTTCTTCCGTTGTGGATGAGTCCGCTAACGGGAGCGGCAATCCGTTGTACGTTTGCTGCGGCCGCTTTTTGGATTATCGGTTGGTTCATGCCGAAGGAACAGTCCACTCCGAAAGAAAAAATCCTGTTGCTTCTGTTGGGGGCGTTTGGGTTGTACGGCTTTATGTTCCTTTATCTTATCGGGTTGAGTAAGACTACGCCTGTTTCCAGTTCTATTTTTACTAGTTTGGAACCTATTTGGGTGTTTGTGATTATGATTGTGTTCTATAAAGAAAAGGTGTCAGTAAAAAAAATAGTAGGTATGGCTATCGGGCTGGTCGGAGCTCTGGTGTGCATCTTGACTCAGAAAAGTGACGACCTTGCTTCGGATGCATTTACAGGGAATATGCTTTGTTTGCTTAGTTCCGTAGCTTATGCTGTCTATCTGGTAATGAGCCAACGTATCCTTGCAAACGTGGGAGCGATGACGATGTTGCGTTATACATTTACGGGAGCCGCCATTACCGGTTTGATTGTTACGGCTATCACCGGTTTTGATGCTCCTGTACTGACAATACCTATCCATTGGCAACCTTTCTTGATACTGATGTTTGTATTGATATTTCCTACCACAGTCAGTTATTTGCTGATTCCGATCGGATTGAAATATCTCAAAACAACCGTTGTTGCCATTTATGGCTATCTGATTCTGATTGTTGCTACTATCACTTCACTAGCTATCGGACAGGACCGTTTCAGTTGGACGCAGACCTTTGCCATAGTGTTTATTTGTGCCGGTGTTTATCTGGTTGAAGTGGCCGAAAGCCGTGACAAGTCTCCGGACCCGTTGAAAAAATGAGAGTTTTTTCTGAAAGAAGCAGGAAAAGAAAAAGGCGTCCTTCGCAAGACGCCTTTCGTTATTTTGTCATCATGTTTTATAGAGAGGAGTTGATTGCTTGTGCGATAGACTTGAATTCTTCGTCCGACAATTTCAGTTTCGGATTAGAGAACAGCATATCCGATTCCTTCTGGATAGGGATTAAATGAATATGTGCGTGAGGAACTTCCAGTCCAATCACTGCTTCACCCACCTTCTTGCACGGGAAGGCCTTTTCGATGGCACGGGCTACCTGCTTTGCAAATACGTGCATTGCAGCCAGGTCTTCATCGCTCAAATCGAAAATATAGTCTACTTCTTGTTTGGGCACTACCAATGTATGTCCCTTTACCAACGGGTTGATATCGAGAAATGCGAAGAACTTGTCGTTTTCCGCCACCTTGTAGCAGGGGATTTCGCCTGCGATGATTCTGCTGAATATTGTTGCCATAACTTTTATTGATAAAATAAGGCAAGCCTCATACGGAGACCTGCCTTAACGTTAAATGGATATGTTTACTACTTCTAATGCAATTTTGCCTTGCGGTACTGTAATTTCTGCTACATCACCGATCTTCTTGCCAAGCAGACCTTGTGCAATCGGGGTGTTTACTGAAATTTTTCCTTCCTTCAGGTTAGCTTCACTTTCGGAAACGATGGTATAAGTCATCTTCATACCATTCTTTACATTTTTCAGTTCCACCTTATTTAAAATCTGTACGGAATCAGTTTTGAGCTTGGACTCATCAATGATTTTTGCATCCGCAATCACTGTTTTCAGTTTGTTGATACGCATTTCCAACAGACCTTGTGCCTCTTTGGCTGCATCGTACTCTGCATTTTCTGACAAGTCTCCTTTATCTCTTGCTTCGGCTATTGCCGCGGAGATCTTCGGGCGTTCCACTGTTTCCAGTTCTTTCAGTTCCGCCATAAGTTTCTTGTAACCTTCTTCTGACATATAAGCCATGATGTTTTCCTCCTTTAATTGTTTTAAATGGTCATATAAACAAAAAAGAATTCCAACATGTGCCATGTTGGAACCCTCTTTTCATTATTTCTTTGCAAAGATAGCTTTTTAAGTGATACGTGTCAAGCAAAAAATGCTGCTATGTAACATATTTAAATGAAATATGCTAATTTATAACAACTTAGAGTAATGACTTGACGGATGCTTCCAAATCCTTGATATCCTCGCCACGAAGTTTCAATTCGTTGTTGCGGTTAATCAAAAAGATAGATGGAACCTGGCGAACATTATATACAGCTACATTGGTGGAATAAACTCCGTTGCCGTCACGCACACATATCCAAGGGAGGTTGGCTGCTGCCGTTTTCCAGTAGTGTTCGTCCGCATCGAGAGAGATCTGGTAAATTTCCAATCCCTGTGAAGCATACTTATTATATAGTTCGCGAAGCAACATATTGTGGGGAGCGCCTGCCGGTGACTGGAATACGGAGAAGTCGAGTAATACGACTTTGCCTTTCAGGTCAGTCAACTTGCGCACATTCCCGTGTATGTCGCGCAAAGCAATGTCGATGATGCCGGTTTCTACAATTTTTTCCTGTGGAATCTCCAGTGCTTTTGCCTGGGGTTGACGTGTGTTTTTCATACCTTTAATAACGATATTATAAAGGTTCTTGGAGCGTACTGCATCGGGATATGTATTGTTGAGGCTGGTAGCTACGGCTGCAAAACATTTCACATCGTCTTTGTTGTTCAACGGATCGAATATCAGATAGTTGTTGAGCTTTTGGAACAGGGCGAAATAAGCGGCTGCCGTATTCGGTGCTGCGAATATATAGTTTACTTTCACATCCTCTTTATAGTTATTGAGCAACGTGGCCAGGCTGTCTTCGAAAATATCGTGGCTGATATTATTGTTGCGTAATGTAGCTAGCAAGTCGTCCACATTCTTTTGAAGAGCGATTTGTTTCAGCGTTAGCTCTTTTATTTTGTTGCTGTTTCCGGAACCTTCTATGGTGTACGCAGTTGAAAAGTCTACATACGGTGCTTTTATCTGGAGCGTTTCGATAGAATCGACAGAAAAGTTAATGACTTTGTCGTCTATTCGCAAACGGTAAAATTCGGGTGATTCGGGGCGGGGCTGTTTGAAACTGAATGCTCCTTCTCCTTTCAGTTTGACCGAGTCCAATGCGGCGATCCCTTCAAGGCCGGACGCTTCGAGATAAAGCATTTTTCCGTCGGCTCCTGAAATATCTCCGTTCACTTGGAATTTAGGACCGGAACTACAAGCTGTAATAGTAAGTGCGGCAAGCGCAACAAAAGTAATCTTTTTCATATCTCGTGTGTTTTTTACAAGGTGCAAATATACGTCTTTTCGAGATTAGTCAAAGCATTTTGCAGTGTTCTTCATCCTAATTTAGAAAAAAAATCAGTTACTAACTAACTTTTTAGCTCATTTCCACCTAATTACCACGATAAATGTATATCTTTGCAGGAATTTTG
This sequence comes from Bacteroides sp. 43_46, assembly GCF_001915455.1. Taxonomy (NCBI): domain Bacteria; kingdom Pseudomonadati; phylum Bacteroidota; class Bacteroidia; order Bacteroidales; family Bacteroidaceae; genus Bacteroides; species Bacteroides sp. 43_46. The sequence continues at coordinate 22,868 of NZ_MNQN01000131.1, forward strand.
AAAGAAAAAGTATAGATAAAACAATTTTTATGATTAACCCAATTGTTAAGACGATCGAGTTACCTGATGGAAGAACCATCACACTCGAGACGGGAAAGTTGGCAAAACAGGCAGACGGTTCTGTAATGCTACGCATGGGAAACACCATGTTGTTGGCTACTGTTTGTGCCGCTAAAGATGCAGTTCCCGGAACAGATTTTATGCCTTTACAGGTAGAGTACAAAGAAAAATTTGCGGCATTCGGCCGTTTCCCCGGTGGTTTTACCAAAAGAGAAGGTCGGGCTTCTGATTATGAGATCCTGACCTGCCGTCTTGTTGACCGTGCTCTCCGCCCCTTATTCCCCGACAATTATCATGCAGAGGTATATGTAAATATCATCCTCTTCTCAGCAGATGGTGTAGATATGCCGGACGCATTGGCAGGACTTGCAGCTTCTGCAGCACTTGCTGTTTCAGATATTCCATTTAACGGACCGATTTCCGAAGTGCGTGTAGCGCGTATTGACGGTCAGTTTGTAATCAATCCGACTTTTGAGCAACTGGAAAAAGCTGATATGGACCTTATGGTGGCTGCTACTTATGAAAATATCATGATGGTAGAAGGCGAAATGCACGAAGTATCCGAAGCAGAATTGCTAGAGGCTATGAAAGTGGCTCACGAAGCAATTAAGGTACATTGCAAAGCTCAGATGGAGTTGACTGAAGAAGTTGGCAAAACCGTAAAACGTGAATATGACCATGAGGTAAACGACGAAGACTTGCGTAAGGCAGTTCGTGAAGCTTGTTATGACAAGGCTTATGCTGTTGCTGCTTCCGGAAATAACAATAAACATGAACGTTTTGCTGCTTTCGAAGCTATTTGTGAAGAGTTTAAGGCTCAGTTCTCAGAAGAGGAACTGGAAGAAAAAGCGGCTTTGATCGACCGCTATTATCACGATGTAGAAAAAGAAGCAATGCGCCGTTCTATTCTTGATGAAGGCAAACGCCTGGATGGTCGTAAAACTACCGAAATTCGCCCGATTTGGTGTGAAGTAGGTTACCTACCCGGTCCTCACGGATCTGCTATCTTTACTCGTGGTGAAACTCAATCACTGACTTCTGTCACACTGGGTACAAAACTCGATGAAAAGATTATTGACAATGTATTGGAACACGGAAAAGAACGTTTCCTGTTACATTATAATTTCCCTCCTTTTTCCACTGGTGAGGCAAAAGCACAACGCGGCGTAGGTCGTCGTGAAATTGGTCATGGCCACTTGGCTTGGCGCGCTTTGAAAGGACAGATTCCTGCTGACTATCCGTACGTAGTACGTGTTGTTTCAGAAATTCTCGAATCTAATGGTTCTTCTTCTATGGCTACCGTATGTGCCGGAACATTGGCATTAATGGATGCAGGTGTGAAGATCAAGAAGCCGGTATCAGGTATTGCAATGGGACTGATTAAGAATGCAGGTGAAGATAAATATGCAGTATTGTCTGATATCCTCGGTGATGAAGACCACCTCGGAGATATGGACTTCAAGGTGACTGGAACAAGAGATGGTATTACTGCTACGCAAATGGATATTAAGGTAGACGGTCTGTCTTATGAAATCTTGGAACGTGCATTGAACCAGGCTAAGGAAGGGCGTATGCACATCTTGGATAAGATTGCTGAAACAATCGCTGAACCGCGTGCAGACTTGAAAGAACATGCTCCCCGCATTGAAACCATGACAATTCCTAAAGAATTTATCGGTGCTGTGATTGGTCCTGGTGGTAAAATAATTCAAGGTATGCAGGAAGAGACCGGTGCTGTCATCACTATCGAAGAAACAGAAGGTGTGGGACGTATCGAAGTTTCAGGTACTAATAAGAAATGTATTGACGATGCAATGCGCATGATCAAGGCAATTGTTGCTGTTCCCGAAGTGGGTGAAGTGTACAAAGGTAAGGTTCGTTCTATCATGCCTTACGGTGCGTTCATCGAATTTTTGCCGGGTAAGGACGGTTTGCTGCACATTTCTGAAATAGACTGGAAACGTTTGGAAACAGTGGAAGAAGCCGGAATTAAAGAGGGTGACGAAATTGATGTAAAATTGATTGATATTGATCCTAAAACCGGTAAATTCAAACTTTCTAGAAAGGTTTTGTTGCCAAGACCGGAAAAGAAGTAAAAAAGTGACAGTTTTAATATAATATAGAATAACCCGATTACTAGAAGTCGGGTTATTTTTTTGTCTAAACTTTTGCTTTTCTGCAAAAGTTTCCGTTGAGTTATTACATAAATATTTTAAGGGTAACACTACTGTTGAGGAAGAAAAATGTATTCTTAACTGGGTGAATGAATCGGAGGAAAACCGTCGGACATTGCAGAAAGAACATATGTTGTTCGATATTGCCCTTTTCACCAATACCAAAATAAACAATAAGGGAGAGAAAGTGGCTGTGGGTACTCATATCTTACCTATGTTAAGGTAAGAGTGCCCGTATAGCTGCCGTTATAGTAGTAGCAATCAGTTGTGCTTTTTTATTCAAGGAGTATCATTATGGTAATACAGCGCATCTGCAGACAGTGACAGTGCCTGCTGGCCAGCGAGCACAGATTACTTTGGCAGACGGTACGAAAGTATGGCTGAATGCACAGCCTACATTAACATACTCCCATGATTTCGGACGGAATGAGAGGAATGTGGAACTAGACGGAGGAGCTTACTTCGAGGTGGCGAAAAATAAAGAAATCCCATTCTATGTAAATACGGAAACTAATCAGGTGAGAGTAGTGGAAACACATTTTAATGTGTGTGCTTACCGGGGTAGCAATGAATTTACAACTACTTTGCTTGAAGGTATTGTCGATATCTATGCGAAAGGCAGCGAACATTCGCTTACACGTCTGGGGGTGAACGAGGTTTTTATTTTCTGGGACGAAAAGTTCAGAAAGGAGCGTTTTACTGATTTTGATTATCTCCGTTGGAAAGATGGTTTATACTGTTTTGATGATACTCCTTTTAACCTGTTGCTTGGTAAACTGGAGAAATATTATAAAGTGAAGATCGTTGTGGAGAATCCGAAAGTACTGAATTATCGTTGCACGGGTAAGTTTAAAGATCAGGATGGGGTGGAACACGTACTGAAAGTAATTCAGAAAGATCATTCGTTTATTTACTCCATAAGTGCCGAAAAAGACAGTATCTTTATAAAATAAAGAAATGAGCTCACGCTAAATATATACCTTAAATTAGTACTAACCCTTAAAAGCATAACAATTATGAATAACAGTCAATAGCATCTCATTAAAAGAGAATCGGAAAGTACCCCCATACTTTCCGATTCGAAACAGTCAAAAATCGACCTTAATCAATTTATTAACTTAACACGTTGCAAAGATATGAGAAAAATTTCTTTGAAAGGGCTTTTTTGCCCAAATGAAGATCACTTTATTCCTTCTTCTGTTCGTAACATTTCAAGCTTATTGTGAGAATGGATACTCTCAGAGTGTAAAAATCAGCATTCCCCACTCAACGCTGAAAGTAAGTGAGTTACTCTCTAAAATAGAGTCACAGACCAACTATTTGTTTGTCTACAACAAAAAAACAGTAGATGTAAAACGGGTAGTTAATGTAGCTGCCAACAATCAGTCGGTATCCGAAATTTTGGACCGAGCTTTTGAAGGCACAGGTATTCATTATGTAATGGAAGGCAATATTCTCTGCATCCCATACCCAGTTCTCTTACGGGCAGGAGGAATTCTCAATAGCCTATTGGATGTGTATTAAAGAAGGTGGCAAGCTAGGAGATATTTATGGAAATGCTTTTGTTTGCAATGGCGATGGTTCTATTCAAGTAAACGCTGACGGTTCGCCGGTGAATAAGACCGGAAATAAAGACCTGCCGGAGCTTTAAAGGTGGATGAATAGTTTATAATTATAGGTGTAACTTTTTTTGATTCAAACGTGTTTCTCCGTGTATTAGGAAATGAGAGGAGAAAGATTGTGAGGGGGTGAAGTCGAGGGGGCTTCGCTCCCTTTTATTAAAAATACTCCCTCCTTTAAAAGAAAGAGGGCGTTAAGGCAAAAAATAGTTGAGGTGTTTTTTTCCATATATTTGCTTTGAGGGTGATAGAAGCATATTGATTTGTGTTGATTATCAGCGTTTTATCAATACGATAAAAACGGTGAAACTCAAGAATGGGAAGTTTGTGTTATTTATAAATTTGTATCGGAAGTTCTCCTTTCAATGCCCCTAGCGCATTGAAAGCCAATGATTCCATTTCGTTTTCTCCGGGATAAATATGGATCGGAGCTAAAAAAGAAATACGTTTTTTGAGTCGTGAAATGACATAATCGGAGTAAGCAATCCCTCCTGTCAGGAGAATAGCATCTATCTTCCCACAAAGTACAGTAGCGGCGCCACCTATTGCTTTTGCTACGTTATAAATCATGGCGTCCAATACGAACTCCGCTTTTTTGTCTCCTTCTTCTATGGATTTGATAATCACAGGTACATCGGTAGTACCCAAGTGAGCTGTCAGTCCCGCACGTCCGGAAATACGCTTCTTCAATTCATCTTTGGTGAACTGTCCGCTAAAACAAAGGTCGATGAGTTGACCGGCAGGCAGTGTACCTGCACGTTCCGGCGAGAAAGGGCCTTCGCCGTCCAACGCATTGTTTGCATCAATAGCCCGTCCATGGCGGTGAACTGCAATAGAAATACCACCTCCCAAATGGCAGATGATTAAATCAAGGTCTTCGTATTGTGTTCCCTGCTCTCTGGCGAAGCGGCGTGCTATTGCTTTCTGGTTCAAGGCATGCCAAATTGTAATTTTGGGCATTAACGGTGAGCCTGTGATACGGGCTATATCTTCCAGTTCATCCACTACTCCCGGATCGGCAATGAAAGCACGACAATTGGGTAAGGAAGAAGCAAGTTTGTCTGCAATTAATCCTCCAAGGTTACAGGCATGAGTGCGCATGGCGTGTACCGTATCACGTTTCATGGCTTCATTTACCTCATATACTCCACCCGGTATCGGTTTTACCAGTCCTCCGCGTCCGATGACTGCATCAAAGTCAAAAGGTATCTTATTGGCTTCCAACTCCTGGAGTACCAGATTCTTCCGAAATTCAAACTGGTCTACCACTTGTGAATAAACGGATAATTCTTCTACTGTATGGCTGATATTACGGACCAGTAGCGGAGTTTCATTTTCATATACTGCAATCTTCGTCGAAGTGGAGCCGGGATTGATAACTAGAATTTTCATCAATATTGATTTTTGAATTATGAATTATTGGGGACTTGATTTATTTGTTTTCTGCATTCACAGTCTCCTGAGACTTGCAGGCAAGCCATTGCCATGCTATAATATTTGGACAAGCCGGAGTCACTACGAGACGGAAGTACCACTGGGCAGATCGGTCCTTGCAATAAACCCGCCATTTCTGCCTGTGCAAACAGGGACACAGATTTGTAGAATGCATTACCCGATTCTATATTGGGGAATATCAGCACATCCGCTTGTCCGTTGATAGGAGATACAATACCTTTAATATCGCCGCTTGCCTGCTCGCAGGCGGTACGTACATCCAGCGGGCCGTCAATAATTACATTTCCGAACTCTCCGGCTTCGGCAAGTTCCACGATATTTACATAATCCAGTGAGTGGGGAAACTTGGCGCTTACTTTTTCCGTACAGTGGATTAAGGCGATACGTGGTTGTTCAATACCGAAGTGGCGGCACGTGCATATAGCATACCAGATCATTTCTATACGTTGTTGCAAAGTGGGACGCGGAATAACGGCAGCATCCGAGAAGAAAAGTAATTTGTGATACGTTGGAATTTCCATTACCGCCAGATGCGTAAGAATTTTCCCTTTCGGAAGCAATCCTTTTTCTTTGTCAAGTATAGCGTGCAACAGGTTGTCCGTATTAATAATTCCTTTCATCAGAATATCTGCTCCTCCCTCACGGACAATGCGTACCGCTTCGCGTGCTGCCTCGTCCGAATCTTCTATATGGATGATTTTTATGTATTCGGGATATTGTTTGAGTGTAGGATATTTTTCCAGAATAGCCGAATCTCCGATCATCAGAAACTCCGCAATTCCTTCTTCCAATGCGCGGGTAATAGCATATTCCGTGTTAGGATCATTGGCACAGACTACGGCAATCCGTTTTCTATGATTTAGTTTTTTGAGATGAGCCGTCAATTGGGCAAAACTTTGAATAGGTTCCATAACGTTAGATTTTTAGCAAATATCAGAAAAAGGATTGAGAAAATAGCGATTGCAATCCGAAAAATTACATCCATTATGTAACATTTTGCTATATTTTATTTGTTTTGGTCGATAGATATGCATGGAATCGTTTTTTCCTGTATTTTTGCAAATGAATCCCCCAATGAAATAAAAAAGACATGAAACAGTTTAAAAATCTATTTTTTGTTAGCTTAATCCTCCTTTGTTGGCTGTTCATTTCGTGCAAGACGACGAAGGTTCCTGAAGGTTGGTCCTTGGTCTGGAAAGAAAACTTTAATCAAAAAAAGAATTTTGATTCAAAGGTGTGGAGTAAGATTCCACGAGGAAAGTCGGATTGGAATAATTACATGACTGACTTTGATTCTTGTTATGCAATGCGTGAAGGCAAACTGGTGTTGAGAGGTATCGTCAATCAGGTTCAGCCCAATGACACGGCTCCTTATTTGACGGGCGGTGTTTATACAAAAGGCAAGAAGGCTTTTATAAACGGGCGTATTGAAATTTGTGCCAAGTTGAATGCTGCGAAAGGGGCATGGCCGGCTATCTGGATGTTACCCGAAAAAGCGGCATGGCCGTCCGGTGGCGAAATTGATATTATGGAACGTTTGAATAACGATTCAATTGCTTATCAGACTGTTCATTCTCATTATACCTACACATTGGGCATCACAGAAAATCCCAAGTCTCATTCCACGGGACCTATTTATCCTGACCGGTACAATGTTTACGCAGTAGAAATGTATCCGGACAGCCTTTCATTTTATATCAATGATATGCATACGTTTACCTATCCTCGTATACAAACAAAAGAAGAAGGGCAATACCCTTTTAACCAGCCTTTTTACCTGCTGATTGATATGCAATTGGGAGGCTCGTGGGTCGGAGCGGTCGGTCCTGAAGATCTTCCGGTAGAAATGGAAGTGGACTGGGTACATTTTTATCAACGGAAGTCAAAAAAATAAGAACATATATGGATATTCAATTTCCTCCTTTTTTGCAGAAAGGTGATAAAGTAGTTATCGTATCGCCCTCCAGTAAGATAGACAAACAATTCCTGAAAGGTGCCAAGAAACGGATTGAATCATGGGGGGTGAAAGTTGTTATGGGAAAGCACGCCGGAGGTTCATCCGGGCGATATGCCGGCACGATCAGCCAACGTCTGAAAGATTTGCAGGATGCAATGGATGATCCGAAAGTGAAAGCTATCCTTAGTAGTCGTGGAGGATATGGAGCTGTACATCTGATAGATAAGATTGATTTTACGGCATTTCGTGAATATCCGAAATGGTTGTTGGGCTTCAGTGATATTACTGCATTGCACAATCTGTTTCAGAAAAACGGATATGCTTCGTTGCATTCGTTAATGGCACGTCATCTTGCGGTAGAGCCGGAGGATGATCCGTGTACAAACTATTTGAAAGATATCCTGTTCGGAAACTTGCCTTCTTATACTTGTGAGAAACATAAGTTGAATAAGCAGGGCAGTACGCAGGGGGTTCTTCGTGGGGGGAATATGGCGGTAGCTTACGGTTTGCGCGGTACTCCTTATGATATTCCGGCAGAAGGAACTGTGCTGTTTATCGAAGATGTCAGCGAACGACCTCATGCCATTGAACGCATGATGTATAATCTAAAATTGGGCGGTGTACTTGAAAAATTATCTGGACTGATTGTCGGACAGTTTACGGAATATGAAGAAGATTGTTCGCTGGGCAAAGAGTTGTATGCTGCTCTGGCGGATTTGGTAAAAGAGTATGATTACCCCGTTTGCTTTAATTTTCCTGTAGGGCATGTTACTCATAATTTGCCGCTTATAAACGGAGCAAAAGTAGAGTTTACGGTTGGAAAGAAAAATGTAGAATTAAAGTTTATTTGTTAATAATCTATTTCATCTGAACAATGCTGTGATGAAAATGACTAATTTTGAGACTTTAATAGAAAAGAGGATGATGAAAAAGAAAATTATGATAGTATTGGTAAGTGCCTTTTTGTTATTATCAGCATTCTCCTGCGGAGGTGGCAATAAGGCAAATAGTACAAGTGAACAAAACGAAAAGATAGTTGTGAATGTACCACAGTTTGATGCAGATAGTGCTTATCTGTATGTAAAGAATCAAGTAGATTTTGGTCCTCGTGTTCCTAATACAAAGGGGCATGTAGCTTGTGGAAATTATCTGGCTAAGCAATTAAAAGATTTCGGTGCGCAGGTGACCGATCAGTATGCCGATCTGATTGCTTATAACGGTACTTTGTTGAAAGCGCGAAATATTATCGGTTCTTATAAGCCGGAAAGTAAAAAAAGAATCGCTTTATTTGCCCACTGGGATACACGTCCGTGGGCCGATAACGATCCTGACGAAAAGAATCACAAGACTCCGATTCTGGGAGCGAATGATGGTGCAAGCGGAGTAGGAGCTCTGTTGGAAATAGCCCGTTTGGTCAATCAACGGCAGCCGGAACTTGGTATTGACATTATTTTTCTTGATGCCGAAGATTATGGTACACATGACCAGGATAATGAAGAATCATGGTGTCTGGGTGCACAATACTGGGCGCGTAACCCTCATGTACAGGGATATAATGCTCGTTTTGGTATCCTGCTTGATATGGTAGGTGGCGAAAATACGGTTTTCCTGAAAGAATCATATTCTGAGAGATTTGCGCCGGATATAAATAAAAAGGTGTGGAAAGCAGCCAAGAAATTGGGATATGGCAAAATGTTCATTGATGAAGACGGAGGAGGGGTGACGGATGACCATTTGTTTATCAACCGCCTGGCACGTATTAAAACGATCGATATTATTGCTTCCGATCCGGAAGGTGGTTTTACCCCGACCTGGCATACTATCAATGATAATATGGAGCATATAGACAGGAATACACTGAAGGCGGTCGGGCAGACTGTATTGGAAGTAATCTACAATGAAAAATAATCTCCTTGTTATTTAGAGTATTTAGAAATTTGTAAATAGCAATTATATATATGTCAATTAATGAATTACAAGACGAAGTGATTGCAGAGTTCAGTGACTTCGATGACTGGATGGATCGGTATCAACTACTTATTGATTTGGGAAATGAGCAGGAACCGCTTGAAGAAAAATATAAGACGGAACAGAATCTGATTGAAGGATGTCAAAGCAGAGTATGGCTTCAAGCGGACGAGGTAGACGGTAAGATTGTTTTTAAGGCGGAAAGTGATGCTTTGATTGTAAAAGGAATTATTGCCTTGCTGATAAAAGTCCTTTCAGGACACACTCCTGATGAAATCTTGAATACTGATCTTTATTTTATAGATAAGATAGGGTTGAAAGAACATCTGTCACCTACACGTAGCAATGGGTTGTTGTCCATGGTCAAACAAATACGAATGTATGCATTGGCATTCAAAGCAAAAGAGGGGAAGTGAGAACTTCCCTTTTTTATGATATGCTTGTTGATCTTGTGAAAATTTTATAAAATTATAGATTTTATTCAGGAAAGCTTGTACATAGGTTTATGGAAGTTTTTTGCTAGTTTTTCTGTTGTTTTATTTAGAAAAAAGTAAGAAATCTGTCTATTTGCCCAATGTTTAAAAATATATAATATAATAAGTTTCGTTTGATACTTTGCTTTTTTATTTGTTTTTTTGCAAAAAAGTGAATAAAACGCGAGCTTATGAAAAATTATGTGAAAAGAGTAATCCTGTTCTGGTTTTGTATGGTTTTCTATATGTTAGTACAAGCTCAAGTGAGGGAAAACCGAATAACCGGACACGTATATGATTCTCAGAACTTGCCTTTGGCTGGTGTAAACATTAAAGTAAAAAATACTCCTTATGGGACAGTCTCCAATGAAAAAGGAGAGTTTGTGCTAGCAGGTAAATGGGAGCAAGGTGTATCAATTGAATTTTCGTTTATTGGTATGCGGCGTAAAACTATCACTTATAAAGGTCAGACTAAGCTGGAAGTAACTTTGGCGGACGACACTAATAATATGGATGAGGTTGTTGTGACTGCTAAAGCCAATATTAACGAGATAGATATTCGTGCTCGTTCCGGTGTAGTGCAAGAAGTCGATATGCGGCGTATTAATAGTAAGCCGATGATTGATATGGGCTTGGCTTTGCAGGGATCTGTACCGGGGCTGATTGTAACAAATACAGGAGAACTGGGTTCTGCTCCTGAGATACGCATCAGGGGAAATTCCTCTTTACGAAGGGGAAACACAACCAATGAGCCACTGTATGTAATGGATGGAAAGGTCATAAGCTCGGAAACTTTTTATAATCTGAACCCTCAAGATATTAAAGAAATCAAGGTACTTAAAGATGCGGCTGCTTGTGCTTTATATGGTATAAAAGCTGCTAATGGGGTACTGGAAATAACTTCCCAGCGTGGAATTAGCGGACAAACAATGGTTACCTATACTTTGGATATGGGTATAACTACTCGTGGCCGTCGGGGAATTTCTATGATGAATTCTGTAGAAAAGCTGGAACTGGAACGTCGTTTGCAAAATGTAGAAACTCCCGGTTACCGATATAGTGCAGATTATTATAATAAATATCATGCTGATGATCCGAATTTGCCACAACTGATAGCGGCAGGACAACAAAAACTGGATGAATTGAAGAATATTAATACCGACTGGTTCCATGAACTTATCCGGAATAGTCTTTATCAGAAACATAATGTCAGTATTCGTGGAGGAAGTGAAGAGACAACCTATTATGTTTCTGCTAACTATACTCAACAGGGAGGGCGTTTGCCGGGTAATGATAAACGGCGTATGAGTTTGCGCATGAATATGGACCAGAAATTGGGACATATCGGTTATGCATTGCTAAGTGTAAATGGGGGATATGCTAAGACAAATACACCGAATGGTACAACCTCGGACCCTACTCAACTGGTTTATGAACTGAATCCTTATGAAACAAAAGATAGTGGCGAATTAGTTTCTTATCCGGGACGTACCTACAATGATTTGATGAATCAGTACAGTCAGGAAGATGCGGCAAAGACAGCCGGTATTAGTGGCAGTTTGATTTTGAACCCATTACCTGGACTGGATGTGGCGGCAGTGGCCGGCCTGGATTTTTTGCTGGACGAGACAGAACAATTTACTCCTTCTACTGCATATTCGGAAATGACAACGGGAGTTCCTGAGATTCAACGTGGTATTTATTCAAAATCAAAGAATACGACAACCAATGTTTCTACTAATGTTCGTGTGACTTATAATAATGTATATGCAGGGAAACATAATCTGACGTTAGGTGCTAATATAGATTATTACCTGACGCAGTTGGATAATGTTTCTATTACTGGTTATGGGGTTGGAACTATAAAATCTGCGGCTGCTATCAATCAATCTATTCAAGGAACGCGTAAAGCTGAAGTGGGGGCGTTGAAAGATAAAAATGCCCAGTTGGGATTTGGTGCTGTTGTCGGGTATACTTTTGATAATATTTATGACCTTTATGGTACTTATAAGACTGACGCTTCCTCTATTTTGCCTTCCGACAAACGCTGGAACAGTGCTTGGGCAGTGGGGATTGGTTGGACTCCTAGTTATTATGAATTTCTGTCGGATAACCCCGTTTTAACCCGTCTGAACCTAAAAGCTTCTTATGGATATACTGCCAATTTGAATGGCGTCTCTGTCTCTTCAACAGTAGCCACTTTTGCTTATTCTACTAACAGTTATGAAGACCAGCGTCCACTTGACTTAATGGGGCTTTATAATAAAGATCTGAAACCGGAACAGACTAAGTCTATTGATGCAGGAATTAATATAGGTCTGTTTGATCGTATCACTTTAGAGGCGAGTTGGTACAACCGTCGTACCGAACAAGCGTTGTTGGATGTTCCGATTCCGTCTTCTACTGGATATACTACATTGAAACGTAATATAGGAATACTTGAGAATAGAGGTTTCGAATTTGGAGTGAATATGAAAGTGTTGGATACAAACGATTGGTTGCTTAGTTTGCGGGGGAATATAGCTTATAACCGTAACAAAGTTATTGATCTTTATTATGCTGATAGAATATATACCTCTGAAGAAGCATTGCTTCCTGATTATGAGGTGGGTAAGTCGTATGATATGATTTACGGACCTTCTTCTCTGGGGATTAATCCTTTGACTGGTTATCCTGTTTTTCTGGTGAAAGGTAATAAGGAAAAACAAGCAAGTGAAGCATTGACTGCTGAAGATGTGGTAGCATTGGGTCATTCTACGCCTCCATATAGCGGAAGTTTTGGACTATCGCTTTCTTATAAATCATTCGATTTGGATATGGATTTCTATTATGTACACGGTGGTATCCACCAATTTAACTATTCGTATGTGCGTGATAAAGATGATTCAAATAAAAATGCTGTTGCTGGACAAACAGATAAAATGTGGTTTAAACCGGGAGATGAAGGTAAAGTTTATCCGACTCCTTTTTACACATCTGCTGTAGCAGAAGACAATTTAAGCCAATACCCGAACTCGTTGACAGTAGGTAAGAGTGATTATTTGAAGCTCTCTATGGTTTCTCTTCGTTACCGAGTGCCACCTCATTTCTTAAGAAAGACATTACCGTTTGTAAAGTATGCGACGCTTGCTTTTCAGGGTTCTAATTTGTTTACGTGGACCTCATATAAGGAATCGGATCCGGAAAGTGGTACATTGGCGGGTAGTATGCAGCCTATTTATACATTCAATATGAGTCTGACTTTTTAAAGAATAATGATTATGATAAAGAAATTCATCTATATATTTACTGCCATATCAGGAATTTTAGCGGGAGTATCGTCTTGTTCACTTGATATTCCTCCTGCTGACCAGTATTCGGATCCTGATGCTATTACTAATGTTTCCACGGCCCGTTCGCTCCTGACATCTGCTTATTTACTATATCCGCACTATGAATATGAACTTTCTATCTTAGGTGATGACTTTTGTCAAACGTCTATTACAGGAAAGGATATGAGTCAGAAGAATCTTTATTTGTGGCAGGATAACTCTATAACTTCTTTTGCGGAGACTATCTGGCTGGAATATTATAATACAATTGCTTCTTGCAATACTTTGCTTGAACGGGTGGATAATATCGTATTGGAGAATGCTTCGGAGGAGAGTGCAAAAGCAGCTATAATAAGTGAGTGCAAAGCATTGAAGGCTCTTTGTTATTTCAATTTGCTAAGGTTGTTTGCACCAGCTTATGACAAAGATCCGCAAGCTGATGGCATTGTTTTGAAAGAACGTTTGGGACTTGAATTTCCAAAACGTTCTTCTATTGAAGATTGTGTATCTGCTATCCGTACATTGTTGACAGAGGCGGCCGATACGGAGAATGATCCGGAAAGAAATGGGTGGTTATCTCAAACAGCGGTTTATTATTTGCTTGCTGAACTGGAATTATATGCAGGACAATATGGACAGGCTGCGATTTATGCAGAGAAAATATTAGAGCAGGCAACAGATGATATGTTTACTGTTGCGGGATATAAACGTTTGTGGGAAACTGCTTCTTGCAAGGAGCGTATCTTTGCGTTTTATACAGCAAAGAGTTATTATGCGGACATTCAGTTTAATGAAACAAGTGGTGATTATTTCGCTTTGAATCCTCAGATTGTTTATGGGGAGGAAGATATACGGAAGACATACAATGTTTATCCTTTTGAAATGGAAGGAGAACAAAGGAATTTGCTAGGTAAATATAATAAAGTAAATAAGGATTCAGAAAGTATACAATATATAAATATAATGCGTTATGCCGGAGCTTATTTCATAGCTACCGAGGCTTATAGTCGGATGGTGGGTAAAGAAGATGTCGCAATTCGGAAATTGAATGAATATTTGGCAGCTTGTCAAGCCACGACTCTTGATGAGGGACTGACAGGTAATGCACTGCTGCAGGCTATTCATCTGGAAAAAATGAAAGAATTTGCGGGTGAAGGTATACTGTATTTTGATTTGAAACGTTTACATTCTGGAAGCCTTTCCCGGTTAGCGAAATGGGGGAGCAGTGAAGATGTAAAAATTGAGAGTAGCGATTATCGCTGGTGTTTTCCTATTCCTCGTTCTGAATATAAATATAATGAGAATATGACTCAAAATGAGGGGTGGCCTCTGAATAGATAATTTTTCTATCTTAAAAACAAAGAAGATTATGAAATACAAATATTATTCTTTATTCATATTTTTGATTTGTCTGTCCTGGATTGTTATAGCTTGTAGTAACAACATTGATTATACTTATAAGGGACGCAATTATATACAAATGAGTACTTCCGATGATCCTGCACTTTCGGAAAGTGATGAACGTGCAATTACTGTTGATGTACTTCTGGCTACTTCCGTAGAAAATGATGCTGTAATTAATTTCGAATTGTTGGATAATGCAGATGATATTTTGCGCTTGGAAAATGGGGCAGTACAAATAAAGGCGGGAGAGAAGACGGCGCGTTTCAAGGTACTTTCCAATCGTCAGAGTTTGCTGAATAACCAAAGGATGATAACTTTAAAGGTAAAGGATTATACAGACGAACGTATGCAACCATGGAATGAATTGAAACTGACTGTAAGGCCAAATCCAACCTTGCCGGACTTGACCGAACAACAGATTGAGTTTGTTCATGGCTATATGGAGAAGTACAGGCTTAATCTTAATCGCTTTATGGGTGAAGTAAGCTGTCGCGTAGAGGTGACTTTCCCAGCAGATGAGGTTGGAGTATTTAGTGATACGGAGACTCGCTCCTTTGAAGGAAAGAGTATGATAACATTGAGTGAGAATGCTACTGCAGATCGTCCGATACTTAAGATGATTGATAATCCAATGGGAATAACTTCATTTTTGTGGGAAATATACAGAAAAGAAACGGTGGAGAATGAATTTTGGATTTTTGAAGGAAGTAAATATGTCTCTATGATGGAGGCGATTGGCTATGACATGAGTAAGGAAGTATTTAGTGTAGTTCTTGATAATTTGGAATTATTGCCGGATGAAGGTACTTTTTCATTCGTAGGCCCGACTTTAAATCTTTGGGATGAAGAAATAGAATCATTGCCTTTTGAATATTCTTTTACCGCTTGGGAGCGTTGGAAGAAAATGGCTGACGAAGGTGGTACGATTTTAGTTCAGGAGGGAGATAATATGGTGGAAGCGAGTGTTAGTGATTTGATAGAGGAAGGAATAACTTTAAATCCAGTTTGTTTAGTGTATTCGTCTATTGATGAAGACAATTGGGAGAATGAACCTTCAGACTGGATTGAACCGAAAGGAATGTTTAATGAGAAAACCTTTAGTTTTCAATTCCCTTGGGATCATGTTAATTCGTTAGGGTATACTCAGATTCGCGTGACTTATACATTAAATGAATAAATATAATATATAAAACGACCATTCATGTTTAAGCAGACAAAGTTTAAAGTTTTTCTATTCTTGGCAGTTCTATTAGGAGGACTTCCCGTGAATATGCTTGCACAACAGAAAGCTTCTCATTTGGAGAAAAAAGTAAATTTACCTCCTAATACAGTTGAAGGGACCTTGGCTAATGGGTTACATTATTTAATCCTTCCTAACGAGGCGCCGATTCACACAACAGAATTCCGGTTAGTGATGCGTATCGGTTCTGTTCAAGAGTCGGAAGAGCAAAAAGGAGCCGCCCATTTTCTGGAGCATATGTCGTTTGCCGGTAGTAAACATTTTCCTGGCAGGGGAATGGTAGACTATCTGGAAACTTTGGGCATGAAGTTTGGACGTGATATAAATGCGGTAACCGGATATGATCGTACGATCTTTATGTTGACAGTGCCTATGGATAAAACTGACCATAAAGTTAGTAGCAAAACTTTATTGATTTTGAAAGATTGGCTGAGCGGAATCACTTTCGAAGAAGAGCGGACGAAGAAGGAACGGGGCGTTATTTTGGAAGAATTGCGCGGATATGACTTGGGGGATGATTTTTATGCATTAAAAATCGGAAAGAACCATTTCACGGAGCGTATGCCGTTGGGAAGTTCCGAGGATATTCGTAGTATTGACCGTAAGACGTTGATTGAATTCTATAAAAAATGGTATTCTCCGCAGATGGCTACCGTAGTTGTGGTTGGTAATGTAGATCCGGAATCTATTGAAAAACAAATCAAGGAAATGTTTTCATCTATTCCTCGTAAAGAAGTCAAAGGCTATCGTACTTATCCATTGACTTATGACCCGGGAGTTGAGTTATATGAAATTGGGGATGATCTGGAGCGTAGTTCAGAGTTGGAGCTGATGATTCCTCATCCTTGTGTGATTGGTAATACAATCGGCAGTATTTATCAGAAGGAACTCGGATCTTTATTGATACGTGCTATCAGTAACCGGTTGAAATACCAGAATATCCGGTGCAATGTTTCTGATGCATGGTTTCTTTCTGATAAGAATCATTTTGTTTTTGCTTTTTCCGGGGTAGATAAGGCAAATCTCTTGCAACAAGTATCCGAACTGTCTAATGAAATGGAGTCTATTCAGAAAAACGGCTTTAAGCAGGAAGAAGTGGAGGATGCTATTAATGAGCATCTGAGGCGTTTGAAAGTAGATAACTCAACTCAATTATCTTCTAAATGGTGTGATGATTTTGTTGATTATGTGATATCCGACGACCGTTATATTCAGTCAGATAGTGAAATGAAACAGTTGGCGGACAAGATACGGGCGACTGATAGCGCTACTTTGCAACAACTTTTGCGTGAGTGGCTTTCATACAAAGATCAAACCTTATTGGTGGCTTATCGTAATAATGCAGGTAAACAAAATTCTCTTAAAAAAGAAGAAGTTGTTCAGGCATGGGATGAAGGTATTAAGAACCCGTTGAAAGATTTTACGTATGTACGTAAAGATGTGAAAGAAGAAAGAGTAGTGACACCTGCTTGCCTGGTTGAGAGTTATCCTTTTAAGGCCTCAGATATAGTTAGTGAGAAGAAATACGCAGACCTTAACATAACAGAAGTAATTCTGAAAAATGACTTACGTATTCTTCTCCGTCCGACAAATGATGAAAGTCAATCCATTTTTGTGACAGCTTTTGGAAGAGGAGGGACAGCAGATTTATCAGATAAAGATTATCCTTTATATGAAGGGACAGGAGGTTATATGGAAATGGGAGGGGTAGCTTGTATTCCTTATGATACTCTATTTTCTTTTATGCAACAGGAAGAAATATCTATGAATATTGCTATCAGTAATTATTGGCATGATATTATGGGAATGTCTCCTGCTGCCAAAGCACGAGAACTCTTTAATTTGATGTACGAGAAGATGTGTCGTCCGGAGCTTTGCTATGAGGATTTTGATGAGATTCGTAAAGATGAAATGGAGCGTTTCGGGAAGGAAAGTGTATTGGAACAAATGATGAAACGTGCTTCTGATCGTATGTTGACAAACCGCCTGGATTCTCTAATGGGAAATACGGTACCTCGTCCGGCTCTAACAAAAATGGATCTGGAAAGATTGGATCTGGATAAGATTGCAGATTATTATTGTTCATTATACAGCAATCCGTCGCAAATGACATTCGTAGTAACAGGAAAGTTTGATACGGATAGCATCAAAGAATTGTTAACTGCGACGTTCGGACGTATGCCGAAAGTAAATACAGTGTCTTATCCCAACAAAGCGTTTAAGCTCCCTAAGAAAACTTACATAGAAGAATTTCCGAATGATAATGATACGCAGACTATCTTTGATTATGTTTTCTGTGGAAATTATCAGCCTTCCTTGAAAAATAGCCTTACACTGAAATTGATGCGTGATATCTTGCAAAACCGCTTGTTAAGTGTTTTGCGTGAAGGAGAGAATATAGTCTATTCTCCATACGCTTCTTTATTTTATAATGGGCTGCCACAACAAGTCTTTTATTTTGATTTGTCGGCCTCTGTTGATTTCGTAAATACGAAGAAGGTGGAGGAGCTTATAAAGCAGATTATAAATGAGCTTCGTACAAGTAAAGTGAGCGAAGAGGAATTGGAAACTTTGAAAAAGTCTTTTTGGGTTACAAAACGAAAAGTGCTTTCGGATGAGGCTTCTGCCGAATGGCGTACTAATCTTGTGAATTTGCTGAAGAATGGTGAGTCTGTCGCTGATTTTGAGCGATATGAACAATGTCTCAATAGCATATCCACTGTGGATATTCAGAAAGCATTTAAGCATTTTACGAATCCCGATAAATTTGTATTGTTATATATTGGAAAACATCAAAAATATGAATAATTTATTTTTCTCAAGATTTTGTGGGTTATTGCTTTTGTGTTCTATAGGAGTAGCGGCCTTTGCTCAGAAAGGATACAAGAGAGCATATACATTGTTTAATGCCGAAGGCAAGGAGATAGGCTATGATGAGCTTATTGAAGCGTTGGCACAACCGGATGTCGTGTTTATAGGCGAGATTCATAATTGTTGTATTACTCATTGGCTGGAATATGAAATAACCCGTTCGCTATATGCTATTCATAAGGAAAAACTGATGTTGGGAGCTGAAATGCTTGAGGCGGATAATCAGCTGATTTTGGATGAATACATGAGTCGCGCGATTTCTTATGACAGATTTGAGGCAGAAGCCCGGTTGTGGGATAATTATAGTACGGATTATGCTCCATTTGTCTTTTTCGCAAAAGAGAATAAAATTCCATTTATTGCAACTAACGTACCACGACGCTATGCTAATGTTGTAAAAGATAATGGCTTACAGTATTTGGATTCATTATCTAATGAAGCAAAGCGATACTTGCCGCCTCTTCCTATTCAGTTTACCTACAAGGAAGAAGAAGGTGGTGCTTTTGCATTAATGCAGATGATGGGTAAGAGTAAAGGCAATCAGGAATATTTGGCACAGGCGCAAGCTATCAAAGATGCAACAATGGGCTGGTTTATAGCTCATAATATAAAGGATAAATTCCTGCATTTTAACGGGAACTACCATTCTGATTTTAAAGGAGGAATAATTCCTTATCTGCTTCAATATCGTCCGGGGACAACGATTAAAACTGTCTGTTCAGTCCGTCAGGAAAGTATAGACCAATTAGATGAAGAAAATAAAGGAAGAGCAGACTTTTATATTTGTGTTCCTGAAGATATGACCTCTACTTATTAGAGGTCATGCGTTGCATATATGGAATGACTCCTGCCAGTATGACAATTGCACCGATAAGAATAATAAGATACGGTGTACCGCTAATCAGGTCATCCATATTCTCCGCTTCGGGATATTTGATACTGAGATATACTGATAAGGAGTTATTTAATATATGCATGAATATACAAGGTATCAGACTACCCGTTTTATAATAAGTCCATGCCAACAGGATACCGATCAGAAATGCCGGAAGTATCTGTGCGGGATTTATATGAAAGGCACCGAATAGAAGTGCCGAAATAAGAATTGCTTTGGTCGGATTATATTGTTGGAGCAAAGCTTTGGTGATTGCTCCCCGGAACAATAATTCTTCAAGTACAGGGCCTACGATTGCTATTGCAAGAATCCCTCCCCAGCCGGATTGGAGGATATCGAAAGATTGCTCCATGATATTAGGTATCCAATCCAGCAAACTCATTAATGAAGAAACAACAAATCCACTGGTAAGGATTGCCACTGCACTACCTAAAAGATAAGGAGCGGACACAAGTGACCAGGTCTCTTTCTTTGTGCTGATGTAGCCGGCCTTCCACAGATAGATACCCATCATTATC
Organism: Bacteroides sp. 43_46; assembly: GCF_001915455.1. Taxonomy (NCBI): domain Bacteria; kingdom Pseudomonadati; phylum Bacteroidota; class Bacteroidia; order Bacteroidales; family Bacteroidaceae; genus Bacteroides; species Bacteroides sp. 43_46. The sequence continues at coordinate 42,813 of NZ_MNQN01000131.1, forward strand.
TGACCGGCCAATTGCGCCGGAATCATAATTGTTTGTGTCAGAACAGCCTTATCTAAATTTCCTGTGGTTACTAACAAATAGATAGTACAAGGAATCATAATCAGGACAGGGGCAACAATTTGCGCAATGACAAGGTCTATTAATACAAGTTTGATAGCCGTCTTCATATTTTACTTTTTTATTTAGTAGCGAAGAAGCTGCATATAAACATAGCTAACATAGAAATTGCTATTACCACCAGAGAAATACTCATAAATGACTTTTGCATAAGAATCTATTTTAAGTTGTTATTCGGTTGATGTATTATTTTCTTGGTTCTTCCTGTTGGTTACTTCTTGCTTTGCTGGCAAGAAGAATCGCTTCGGTTTCTTCTGCATCTTTGTGGAGTTGGACTATTAGCTCGTCAATGCTGGAGAACTTCAGTTCGGGGCGTGTCCGTTTTACAAAAGTGAGCCGGATGAATTTATCATATATATTCGAGTGGAAGTGAAGGATATTCACTTCAATTGTTCGATTCGGACCATTGTCAATCGTCGGGCGGACACCTATATTTAGCATTCCCATGTATGTTTTCCCGTCAAACGTTACCCATACGGCATATACGCCATCGGCAGGAATAAGTTTATCCGGATCATCTACGCTTAAATTGGCAGTCGGAAAGCCGATCTTTCTGCCTACTTGGTAACCGCCTACAACAGTCCCGTCCAAAAAATATTCATATTTCAGGCAACGGGCTGCGATTTCCACTTCTCCTTCATGTAACAGTTTACGAATCAAAGACGAACTTACCGGAATGTTTCGGGTAGTTCCTATTTCTATGTCACTGGTATATGCCTGTGCACGAATTACCTCTATACCAATTTCTTTCCCGTAGCATACATAGTCCTCGAATCCTTCGCTGCGATTATGTCCGAAACGGTGGTCATAACCGATAACCAGACATTTCACCTGATAACGCTCTTTTAACAGTCGGTTCATAAATTCGCGGGCGGTTAACTGCGAAATGTCCGGGGTGAAATCGAGCATCAGGCAATAGTCTACACCAATGTCGGCAAGCAGACTAATTTTCTCTTTCGGAGTAGTCAGGAGTTCCGGCCGATAGGTTGCATTCATTACCTTACGGGGATGAACAGGGAAAGTGACCAATGCAGAACGTAGACCTTTGGCTGCGGCTATCTCTTTCACTTGTTGAATCAGATAGCGATGTCCTGCATGCACTCCGTCAAAGAAGCCTATGGTAGCTACACAGGGTTCTGGTTTTATAGCCGATATGTCACGTATAATCTGCATATCTATTAAATTATTTACTGTTGAAAAGATGACTCCAGTCTTCGCCGGCTTTTGCCGTATAAGTAGAGATTCCTAAGTTCTGTGCCGCTTTGCAGTTGATTTCGGAATCATCAATAAAAAGAGTCTCCTCCGGTTCGATGCCGGCATCATCCAATATTGCTTTAAAAATTTCCGGTTCGGGTTTGGCCATTTTCATTTCAAAAGAGAGATATGTTTTTTCAAAATAGTCCTCTACTTTGAAAGTACGGTAGGGGAATAGATTCTTACAAGTCCATTTCCAATGAATCTCGTTTGTATTACTCAACAAATAGACTACATATTTTTCGCGTAACTTCAGCAATAAATCAAGTTTGTGTGTTGGTATATCTACCAGAAAACTATTCCAGGCGGCATCAATTTGTTTGTCACTAACTACTTTACCTATCATTTCGCGAACGCCATTACGAAATTCTGCGGGAGTAATCAAGCCTTTCTCCTGCTGCATCAGGATTCCGTCCTGATTTGAGATGTCCAATAGTTCCTCCACGTTACGGAGCCCTAATTTCTGGAAGTTCTCGATACAACGTTGACGGTCGAGATTGATAAGTACACCGCCTAAATCAATAAGAAGGTTTTTAATTCCTTTACTTTTCATTTCTTTTTCTTTTGTGAATAATACGCTGAACAAGGCGAACAAGTTCTCCAACCCATAACACCATGGACGAAACGCCTATAATTAGAAGCCATGTCTGCCAGTCGAGTGGTTCCGTGCGGAATACAGCACCACCGAACTGTACAATAAGGAATTGTCCGACAAGAATGGCAAGCACAATTAATTCCATGCCATACGATTTGGAAAGTCCTTTGAATGCCGAGTCGGTAGTGCCGAACACACGTGCATTAAACAGGTTCCAGAATTGTAACATGACAAAGAAGGTGAAGAAAATAGTGAGGTTGTGTACATCCATACCTTTTGCACTGTGGTCGAAATAATAAATCATTCCGAGCAGTACGATGAGGAAGATAGAACCTACCCCTAATATGTTAGACCTCATTGCTTTGCTGATAATGAAATCAGTACTGCGACGAGGCTTTTCGAGCATAACAGTTTCGCTGGGCGGAATAGAAGCCAGGGCCAGCGCTGCGAAAGTATCCATAATCAAGTTTACCCACAACATCTGCGTCACAGTCAACGGAAGTTCCGTGCCGATAACGGAACCCAATAGAACGATAAGTAATGCAACGAAGTTGATCGTTAACTGGAAAACGATGAAACGCTGGATATTCTTATAAAGCGAACGTCCCCACATGACGGCGGTTCCGATACTGTTGAACGAATCATCAAGCAATGTAATATCACTGGCCTCTTTGGCTACAGAAGTTCCTGTACCCATTGATAAGCCGACTTGTGCATGGTTCAGAGCAGGCGCATCATTTGTTCCGTCTCCGGTTACGGCTACTACCGCTCCTTTTTGCTGGAGCAACTGCACAAGGCGTTGTTTGTCTGTAGGACGGGCACGCGACATAATTTTCAAATCCATTACCCTGTCAAGTGCTTCTTCGTCACTCAATTCAGCAAAAGCAACACCAGTGATACGATTCCGGTCGGTGTCGGTTTCCGGCTTCCAAAGACCTATCTGACGAGCAATCTCGGTTGCAGTCCCCGGAGTGTCGCCGGTCACAATCTTGATACCGATACCTGCCGACTGACATTTGGCTACGGCGGCAGGAACATCCGGACGAATCGGGTCAGAGATAGCAACCACTCCCAAGAAGTTCAAGTCGTTTGTCGAAACAAGTTCTACACAATCATTCGGCTCATTCTCCTCTACGATTTTGAAGGCGAAGCCCAGTGTGCGCATCGCCATATTCTGGTAATTCAGTAGTTGTGCTTCTACTGTTGAACGGTATTCCACGGCATCCACCCGTCTTCCGTCCAAGACAACTTCTTTACATTTGCCCAGAACAATTTCGGGAGCACCTTTTATATAGAGTATTTTCTTTCCGATTAATGGTGATTCTACAAGCGTAGCCATGAACTTGCGCTCCGTAGAGAAGGTGAGCTGGTCGAGAACACGGGCGTTCTCACGGAGTTTCAGGTAATTTCTTCCCTGACTATTGAGCCATAATAGTAAGGCCACTTCCGTCGGATTTCCTACTCCTTTCGGCTTTTCCCCGGCTTCTGTTTCCTCAAGGAAGGCGGTTGAATTAGCGCTGATTCCCTCTGCAATCAATGCACTGATATCATCATCGGACAGGTTACTGCCGTTTTTGATTCCATAGAAGTTTGGTTCGTGCACTTGCATCAGATTTTGCGTCAGCGTACCGGTTTTATCCGTACAGATGACAGTGATAGCACCCATTGTCTCGCAAGCGTGCATTTTCCGAACCAGGTTGTTGGTAGAAAGCATACGGCGCATATTTAGGGCCAGACTAAGAGTCACACTCATCGGCAATCCTTCGGGAACAGCAACAACAATCAGCGTAACAGCCATCATAAAGTATTTAAGTGTCCGTTCAAATACCGGAAGCCATTCGTGCCAGCCGTTTAATGCACCGAAATCAAAATATAGCAATACATCTTTTACGAAGAAGATAAGGAAAGCCAGGCCGGCAACAGTAAAACCAATTTTTCCGATTAGATTGGCTAATTTGGTCAACTGTATATTTAGTGGAGTCGGTTCAAGGTTTTCTTCCGTACTTTGGCGGGCCACTTTTCCTATTTCCGTTGCATCTCCTACGTGCAGAACGCGCATTGTGCCATGACCGTCGACTACCGTAGTGCCACGCATCACCAAATTAGAGGCGTAAGTCGCTTCTTCGTCAAAATCTGCTTCTATAATCGTCTTATTGATAACAGGTTCTCCGGTCAGGTTGGATTCGTTTACTTGCAAAGAGATAGCTTCCACCAATTCTCCGTCAGCCGGGATTTCTTCTCCGGTTTCCAAAATCACGATGTCGCCTACAACTATATCTTTGCGCGGAACTTCCTGTACGCGGCCGTTACGAATCACTTTAACTAGTGTTTCCTCATTAACGGCATTCAGTAAGTCGAATTTTTTGTTGGCATCATATTCAAAAAAGAAACCGATACCCGTAGCCAGCAAGATAGCGGCTATGATACCGATCGTTTCGGCGTACTCATTTTCGATAATGGAAATAATCAACGAAAAGACGGCTGCAACTAGCAGTACGCGTACGACCGGGTCCTCAAATTTCTCAAGATAAAGTTTCCATAAAGAAGGACGCTTGGGGGGTGTTAACAGGTTTATACCATTCTTTTCCCTGCTTTGTAGGACCTCACTGTCCGTAAGGCCTAAATGATTGTAATCATCTTTATTTGTACTCATGCAGATACATGCGTTTAGTTTGGACTGCAAAAATACAACATATAATTGTGATAAAATGTTTAATTAAAACTTTTTATGAAGTAGAATTTCTTACTGAGGTTTGCCGCATGAAAGATAAGGGAGGGTAAACCAGAAGGTAGAACCTTCTCCTTCAATGGAATCCGCTCCGATCTGGCCGCTCAATTTGCCTACAATCGTTTGTGAAATCGAAAGTCCCAGTCCTGCACCTTTTTGGTCTTTATTCAGTTTCACAAAACGCCCGAATACATTCGACAGTTTTTCTGCCGGTATGCCCGTACCCGTGTCTTTCACGTAGAAATATAGTTCAGTATCTTTAGCTTCATAACCGATACGGATATTTCCTTCCCGGGTAAATTTAATAGCGTTGCCCACGAAATTGGAAATGACCTGTGCCACCCGATTGCGGTCGGTCTGTATAAAGCAGGAAGAAAGTGAAGGCTCTGCTATTATCTGTACTTTTCCTCCGGCATCATTAATCCTCATTTGGAAAAGTCTTTGTAAATCGGATAGCAACAAATTAATATCTACCGTTGAATACACAAATTCTAAAGTGCCCGCTTCTATTTTTGACATATCAAGAATATCATTTACTAATTGCATCAGAAGATCGGCATTCATTTTGATAATTTCTTGGTATTGTGTTTTTTCTTCTTCTGTGTTTGCGCTGCCCATTACTTCTGCAAACCCGGTGATAGCATTCAGCGGAGTACGAATCTCATGGCTCATGTTGGCCAGGAAGGCTGATTTTGCTATATCTGCATTTTCCGCTTTCTCTTTTGCCACTTTTAATTCCCTTTCTACTTGTTTCAAATGGGTAATATCATGTACGGTAAGCACCATATTTTCTTCTTCATTGAGGAGGAAATAAGAGCCGGAAATAACGGCTTCACAGGCTACCGTTTGATTTTCGGAAGTAACCATATTCAAAGTGGCTTCCAGATTAGTGAATCCTCTTCTTTGTTCGAAAGCCTGACGGATAGCCTGGCGTATAGGACAGGAGCCACAATAAACATGTGTACCGCAACCTCCCTCTGCCGATAATGCATTACGGCACTGCAACAAATCACCTACTCTTTTTTCTTCCGGTCCTTTTCGTGTTCCGGTCTGTTGGTAGTAATTCGTTTTCAGCACTTTGAAGTCGTTGTTTATTAACAGGATGAAGGCGTGTACATTTTTCAAGATAGCACTGGCAACATGGTTGGTATGTTCTAGTTTTCTGGATTCCCGAAATAACCGTTTCTGCATTCGAAGGCATTTCCTGCGCTCCCACAAAAAACTGATTAACAGGATTGCACATAAAATTATGAGGGTAGATAAAAGTGCTATTAACATGACATAATATTGTTGGTTCAGCTTGTTGAATACGGTTACAAAGATAGTTTTTTTCTTTCACTATAAAAAAGTGTTGAACAAATATCTTGTTATTTGTGTTATATTAATTAGAAAACCAATTAAAAATACGAACGTTATGAAGAAGTACATTTGCACGGTCTGTGAATATATTTACGACCCCGAACAAGGAGATCCGGAAAGCGGAATTGAACCAGGAACTGCTTTTGAAGACATTCCAGATGATTGGACTTGTCCTCTATGCGGAGTCGGGAAAGAAGATTTCGAGCCGTACGAAGGATAAAACAAAGGGAGAGAATTTATTAAGAGGAAATGGGAGGTGTGTCAAAATGCGCACCTTCTTTTTTTTAAGCGCAAAGCCCCGACTTTCACAAGCTGGGGCTTTGTTATTACCTAAAGATTTTGTATCTTTAGACAAGGCAACTACCAGTTCTAACTTCCTCTTATATCCTGTTATCTCTTTTTTGTTGATGTTCGGGCTTTTAATAGCTGGTTGTAGTGATAATGAGAATGAAGAAGAACTACCTGCTCCTGATGTTCCTGATTATAGTACGATAATAGTCAAAGACATACAGAATATGCCGAAAAATTTTACATTCGACCGGGTGGAGGTAAAAGTGACCGGCTTGGACTGGCAAGTGATTGAAACTCTTATATTCCCTTATGAAAACGGGCAAATTGTAATGACACTTCCTGCTACTTTCCCTTCGGAAAGACTTCAGAAAGTAGATCGGCGGAATGGTGATATGGCTGGTTATTGGACTGGAACCTCAAATGACGGTGATGCGCTTGTAGCAACATTGGGAGACTTTTTTGTTTTTAATGGCGATACGAGGGTAGGACGAATAGCACTTTCCAATTGGTCCGGCAAGGGATCGTCTGCAGAAAAAGCAACATTGGTGAGTTATCAGTATGCCGACCGCCCCTTCATATTGACTGGCAGTGATAAATCTTATTATTATAGCGAGTGTTCCTTTAATAAAGGGTGGAATATTTTTGCTAATATCAATCCCTCGGAAGGCAGTTCGCAAAAGGTACTTCGGACAACTACCGTCCCGGAATCTACTTTATTCTGGCGACTGGCAGAATCCTATGTCTATAATAAATAGTGAGTAAATACAAAATAATTGATAAAGAAAAAGGAGAAGCAGTTATGTACTAATGCATCTGCTTCTCCTTTTTCTATTCTTTATTTCTCCTATTTAGGAAGCTTTCTTTTCTTTTACATCACTGCTGGCTTCTACCACATTTACTATATAATCACCCAGTTTCTCACATTCGGCGATAATATCCATATAGTAAACTCCCATTTGATAATCATATTCCTTGTTGTTTACATCCAAGATGTTCTGATTCTTCAATTGGTTGCGGTAATTATTGATTTCGTTTTCGATATTGAAAGACTTGTTGATATCAATACTCTGATGTTCCGGTTTCTCTACTACCACAATCATTTGTGCAAGAGCGTCGTTCGTCAGCTTCATCATAAAATGGATATGCTCATATTGCTTTTCGGTGAAGTCTTGATTTGTCTGGCGTTTCCGGTTAATCGTACGTGCCAAGTTGTAACAACTGTCCCCGATACTTTCAATTTCCGTCACTTCACGCAACATGGCGCGTATCTGTAACTTACTTTCAGAACTCAAACGACCCTCTGATACTTGATTCAGGTAGTTGGCTATCTCCAGTTCCATGTTGTCGCTGATATTCTCGTATTTCTCTATCCGGCTGAACAACTTATTGAAATCATCATCCTTTTCCGTATGCAGCAAATCTTGCACCATGCCGAACATACGGTGGGTACGTTCAGCGAATAAATGAATTTCCTTACGTGCCTGAAGGATGGAAAGTTCTGCCGTAGAAAGCATACCGCCTGTAATGAACCGCAGTCTTGGTTCTTCGTCTTCTTCCTTCGGGTGGATTAAAGCGCATACGGTACGTTCAATTAACTTCACACCCCATATCAGGATACATACGTTGCAGATATTGAAAATAGAGTGGAAGGCGGACAGTTTGTAAGAGATAGCAACTTCCGGATTACTTGTCTGGAAGAAAGTATCTACTACCCAGTTAACCAACTGCATGAACGGGTGGAAGATAATCAATACCCAGATAACACCGAACACATTAAAAACAAAATGCGCCAATGCTGCCCGTTTAGCCTGTGTGTTGGCTGTTAATGCGGCAAGATTGGCGGTGATCGTAGTTCCGATATTTTCTCCCAGTACGAGGGCTGCTCCCAGCTCCAGGCTAATCCAGCCGTTGGCACACATAATCAGTGTGATTGCCATTGTCGCGGCTGAAGCCTGCACAATCATAGTCAGTATCGTACCGATGAATAAGAACAGGAGGATAGAGAAGAATCCCATGTCCGTGTAGTTCTGTACAAAGGCAAGCATTTCCGGGTTGGCATTCAGGTCGGGAGCATTCGCTTTCAGGTAAGAAAGTCCCATGAAGAGGAAAGAAAAACCGAAAATGAATTCACCGACAGACTTACGGTTGCTTTTGCCGGAGAAGATGAGCGGAAGGGCAATGGCCAGAAGAGGAAGGGCAAATGCGGCCATATCAACCTTAAATCCGAAAATTGAGATAATCCAGGCAGTGACCGTAGTACCGATATTGGCACCCATGATGACACTGATAGATTCAGCGAGAGTGAGTAACCCGGCATTCACGAAACTCACGACCATTACCGTCGTTGCTGAAGAAGATTGGATAAGGGCTGTGATTAACACACCTGTTAAAACTCCCGTTACCCTGTTGGTAGTCATTGCCGTCAAGATACTTCGTAGTCTGTCACCCGCGACCTTTTGCAAGCCCTCACTCATTATCTTCATTCCGTACAGGAAGAGCCCTAATGAACCTATGAGCTTTAAAAAATCATAAAAAGAATATTCCATCTATAATATTGTTAATGGTTATTTGTTCTCAGTCTGATTATAAGTATATTAGTCCCAAATTATTCACCTTTTAACGAACTCGATGAAACAGATGTTACAAATATGTTGCAAAAATAACAATATTTCTAAAGAATTCCCCATCGGGAGCTCACTTTTGGATATTTATTACGGTTTTAATCTTAATTTTCCTTATCAAGTGGTTAGTGCTAAAGTCAATAACCGCTCTGAGGGACTTAATTTTAGGGTATATAATAATAAGGATATAGAGTTTCTGGACGTGAGAGACCAGTCCGGTATGCGTACCTATGTCCGTTCGCTCTGTTTTGTACTGTTTAAGGCGGTCACGGAATTGTTTCCCGAGGGCAAGCTGTTTGTAGAACATCCCGTTTCGAAAGGTTATTTCTGTAATCTGCGTATCGGGCGTCCCATTGAATTGGAGGATGTGAAACGCATCAAGCAACGTATGCAGGAGATTATTGCAGAAAATATACCCTATCATCGTATCGAATGCCATACAGCCGAAGCTGTACGCATTTTCAGCGAACGGGGTATGAATGATAAAGTCCGGTTGCTCGAAACTTCCGGTTCCCTCTATACCTATTATTATACGTTGGGCGATACGGTCGATTACTATTATGGCAACCTGTTGCCCAGCACCGGCTATCTTAAACTGTTTGACATCGTGAAGTATTACGATGGACTATTGCTGCGTATTCCCAGCCGCGAGAATCCCGAAGTGCTGGAAGACGTTGTAAAGCAGGAAAAGATGTTGGACGTCTTTAAAGAATATCTGAACTGGAGCTATATCATGGGACTCAACAATGCAGGCGATTTCAACCTCGCTTGCGAAGAAGGCCATGCAACAGATTTGATTAACGTTGCTGAGGCATTGCAGGAAAAGAAGATAGCCCAGATTGCCGATACCATTTTTCATCGTGGCGAAAACGGTAACCGGGTGAAACTGGTACTGATTGCCGGACCGTCTTCTTCCGGAAAGACCACTTTCAGCAAGCGGCTTTCAATCCAGTTGATGACAAATGGGTTGAAACCTTTTCCTATCTCTCTCGATAATTATTTCGTAGACCGTGAGGATACTCCTTTGGATGAAAACGGAAACTATGATTATGAATCGCTTTACGCGCTCGACCTCGAGCTGTTCAACCAACAGCTGCAAGCCTTGCTGCGTGGTGAAGAAGTAGAACTTCCCCGCTTTAATTTTGCTCTCGGCAAGAAAGAATTTAAAGGTGATAAACTGAAAATTGAAGATAACACGATTCTGATATTGGAAGGTATTCATGCCTTGAATCCGGAGTTGACGCCACATATTCCTGCCGAACGTAAATTTAAGATTTATGTATCGGCATTGACCACTATCTCTCTGGACGACCACAACTGGATTCCTACTACCGACAATCGTCTGTTGCGTCGTATTATCCGTGATTTCAATTATCGGGGCTATTCTGCCCGTGAAACCATTTCACGTTGGCCTAGTGTGCGTGCCGGTGAAGATAAGTGGATATTCCCTTATCAGGAAAATGCAGATGTAATGTTCAATTCAGCTCTTCTTTTTGAGTTTGCAGTGCTCCGCCTGCACGCTGAACCTATATTAATGGGAGTTCCGCGTAATTGCCCGGAATACTGCGAAGCCTATCGTTTGTTGAAATTCATCAAATATTTTGTTCCGGTTCAAGACAAAGAAATACCACCGACTTCTTTGCTTCGGGAATTTTTAGGAGGAAGCAGCTTTAAATATTAAGTAGGAAAATTAGGATATATTCGTTTTTTCAATTTACTTTGCGTAATTATCCTAACCTGTCTGTTAGGGTCAGACAGGTTGGAATACGAAACAGCAATAATTAAATTCGTTGGAATTATTCAGACGAGAGGGTCAATAACTGTTATATGGCACTTGAATAAATGAACCTTTGGGTATTTATTCTGTTATGAAGATATTACATACAACAAAAAAAACGGGAATATGATTTTTTATAATAATCTTTTGGCAAAATGGTTCTTAGGGAAAAAGAAGCATTATTTTATGGTAGGCGGGCTTTTCTTTACCCGATATAAATATTTAGAAGTTTGGGAAGATATGGAATTACGGATACATGCAAGGCAATATTGGGAATGTTTCTTTTTGACTTTAGCTCCGGCATTAATTTTGTCTTTGTGGCTTTCGTGGTGGTGGATGATAGTTCCTTTCGTTACCTATGACATACTTTATTGGTTGGAAAAAGCATTCCGTTCTCATTCTGTATTCAACTGGGAAGCGGTAGAAAATTGTGGTGATACGCTTTATTTAAGAAAAAGAAAATCTTATGCATGGATGAAATGGTACGGTAAAAAGACGTTGCCTTTATCCGATTGGGACGAATAAAGGTCGTTTCTTTATGAAACTGTTCATTTGGGCACTCCTATAAAAATGACGGAGGTTTTCCGGTATTAATGAAAAACTTCCGTCATTCTAGTGGTTGTCTGAGAAGCCAGTGTTAATGTGATTAATTTTTTGCTTATCGTAAAGCTTCCACTTCGTCCGGAGTCAGAGGGATTTTCTTACCCAATCTGCGGGCACCAGTTTCCGTAATCAGGTAGTCTTCTTCGTTGCGGATACCACCGAAATCCTTGTAAGTTTCCACTTTTTCGTAGTTGATGAAATCGGCAAACTTCTTTTCCGCCTTCCACATATCTATCAATTCGGGAATGAAATAGATACCCGGTTCTACCGTATGCACAAATCCCGGTTCCAACGGAATGGCGAGACGTTGTGATTTACGTCCGAACTGCGTGCTTTTCGGTTGTCCGTTATATCCTACCCAGATTTCACCCAAGTTTTCCATATCATGAACATCCAGTCCCATCATATGACCTAATCCGTGCGGATAGAACAACGCATGAGCACCCTCGCGCACGGCGTCTTCTGCATTTCCTTTCATCAGCCCCAGTGCCTTCATTCCTTCTACCATTACACGGGCGGATAATTCATAAACTTCCATGTAAGGAATGCCCGGACGTAGCGCTTTGACCGATTCCAGATGCATGGCATTCTGTATTTCGTAAACTTCGCGTTGACGGGTAGTAAACTTTTTGTCAGCAGGAACCGTGGACGACATATCGCCGGCATAGCCCGATTCAATTTCCGCACCCGCATCAATCAGGAACAAATCACCCGGTTTCACGAGATTGCCGTGATAATGATTGTGCAGCGTCTGTCCGTTGATAGTAGCGATAGTGGCAAAAGAAAGTTCGCAGTTGTTAGCTTGCGCTACCCGGTTCATTTCGGCTACCACTTCATACTCGTACATCCCCGGGCGGAGTACCTTCATCGCTGTGATATGCATATCGGCCGTCACATCGCACGCCTTTTCTATTTCTACGATTTCTTCCGCAGATTTATAATTACGTTGTGCGATTACGGCACGGATAAAAGGCACCGAGCCTTCCTGACGTGCAGGCGGTATGCCCAGCCAATCCATTAGCTTCAGTTTATGTTCGGGGCGGTAAGGAGGCAGATAATGAATCGCCTTTCCTTTCTGCACACATTTATGCAGATAACCGACGATGTCGGCCGAAGGCATTATATCTTTTACTCCTACACGTTCGTATTTTTCGCGTAGCGTAGGCTGCGATCCCATCCATACGATAGCGTCAATAGACAGTTCATCACCAAAAATGATTTCTTTGTCCTCATCAATATCAATAATTGCCGAAAGTCCGGCGCATGAAAGTCCGAAGTAATAAAGGAATGTAGAATCCTGACGATAACGGAACGTGTTATCCTCATAATTCAGTCCGCACTCGTCATTTCCCAGAAATAACAAAACTCCGGAGCCTAAATTCTTTTTTAGCAGGAAACATACTGTCTTAATTTTTAAGTTCGTGCAACAAAGATAACGATTTTTGTGTTATAGGATTAAAAATTATCTCCCTAATCTGTGTAATCTCTAGTTAAAAAGTTACTTTTGTAGCGAGAAACAGTAGAAAGCAAAAACGAATATGGCACAAGGTTCCCGTCAAATACAATCGCAGGCGCAACAGCAGGTACAAACGCTCTCGCCCCAGCAGATTCTGGTCGTGAAACTGTTGGAGCTTCCCGCAGTAGAACTGGAAGATCGTATCCATGCTGAACTATTGGAAAATCCGGCACTCGAAGAAGGAAGAGAAGAATCCGCAGCGGACGAATATTCCGATGTTGAAGGTTCTGAAGATGGCATGGATAATGCATCCACCGACTATGATTCTTTGAATGACTACCTCACCGAGGACGATATTCCCGACTATAAACTGCAAGAGAACAATCGTTCGCAAGATGATCAGCCGGAAAATATTCCCTTCTCCGAATCTACCTCCTTTTATGAAATATTGAAGGAGCAACTCGGTGAACGCAATCTGACAGAACATCAGAATGAACTGGTGGAATACCTCATCGGTTCATTAGACGACGACGGACTGCTCCGCAAATCACTTGAAAGCATTTGTGACGAACTGGCCATCTATGCCGGAGTTGAATCCACCGAGGAAGAACTGGAAGAAGCATTGTGCATCTTGCAGGACTTTGATCCCGCAGGAATCGGTGCCCGTACTCTCCAGGAATGCCTGTTGTTACAGATCTGCCGGAAGAAGGATGAAGAACGGACCCCCAACCCTATATTGGAACTCGAAGAACGTGTTATCAGAGACTATTATGAAGAATTCACCCGCAAGCATTGGGAGAAAATCATCAGGAAACTGGATGTCGACGAAGATACGTTCAATGAAGTTATCAGCGAAATCACCAAGTTGAACCCGCGTCCCGGTGCCTCTTTGGGAGAAACTATCGGGAGAAACTTCCAGCAGATCATTCCCGATTTCATCGTGGAAACATACGATGACGGAACAATCAATGTCAGTCTCAATAACCGTAATGTTCCCGAGCTTCGTATGAGCCGTGACTTCACGGAAATGGTGGAAGAACATACTAAAAATAAGTTCAACCAGACAAAGGAATCAAAAGAAGCCATGATGTTCCTCAAGCAGAAAATGGATGCGGCACAAGGGTTCATTGATGCTATCAAACAGCGTCAGAATACGTTGATGACTACCATGCAGGCAATAATCGACCTGCAACGTCCCTTCTTCCTCGAAGGAGACGAATCTTTGTTGAAACCGATGATTCTGAAAGATGTGGCTGAACGTACCGGACTGGATATATCTACCATTTCCCGTGTGAGCAACAGTAAATATGTGCAGACGAATTTTGGTATCTATCAGCTTAAATTCTTTTTCGTTGACGGATATACAACGGAAGACGGCGAAGAAATGTCTGTCCGTGAGATTCGCAAGATCCTGAAAGAGTGCATCGACAGCGAAGACAAGAAGAAACCGCTGACAGATGACGAACTGGCGGAGATCTTAAAAGAAAAAGGATACCCTATCGCCCGCCGGACGGTAGCCAAGTATCGTCAGCAACTGAACATTCCTGTAGCGAGACTTCGGAAGTGATAGGAAGAAGTAACATGAAAATGAGAGTTGAGATTTTGTAATAAATAACTAGTAATAAAAAGAAGAGTGGATAAAGAAAGAGAGCATATCATAGCGGATAAGACCATGTTGCGGGTAGCGAGAGTTACCTCAATGGTGTTTACTCCATTTTCGATTCCGTTTTTGTCGTTTTTGGTGTTATTCCTTTTTTCTTATCTTCGTATCATGCCGATACAATATAAGTTGATTGTGTTGGGAATTGTTTATTGCTTTACCATACTGACGCCTACCATTACTATCTTCCTGTTTCGTAAGATTAATGGCTTCGCCCGTCAGGAATTGAGCGAACGTAAGAAACGTTATGTACCTATCCTGCTGACTATCATCTCGTATGTATTCTGCCTGCTGATGATGCGCAAGCTGAATATCCCCTGGTATATGACAGGCATTATTCTGGCATCTCTGGTAGTTTCTGTCATTTGTATTGCCGTCAACCTGAAATGGAAACTGAGCGAGCATATGGCAGGAATAGGTGGAGTGATCGGAGGACTGGTCTCTTTCAGTGCGTTGTTCGGTTATAATCCCGTAGCATGGTTGTGCCTGTTTATCCTGATTGCAGGTATACTGGGTTCCGCACGGATTATTCTGGGACATCATACATTGGGTGAGGTACTTTCCGGCTTTACGGTCGGTCTGGTAGCTGCTCTGCTGGTGCTTCATCCGGTGAGTAACCTTTTATTTCGAGTATTTTTATTTTAACAACAGTATAAATCCTAAAAACTAATTATTATGAACTTTCCACAGAATTTGAAGTACACGAACGAACACGAATGGATTCGCGTAGAAGGAGACATTGCTTATGTTGGTATCACAGACTATGCGCAAGAACAGTTGGGCGATATTGTATTTGTAGACATCCCTACTGTCGGTGAAACGTTGGAAGCCGGTGAGGTATTCGGTACTATCGAAGTAGTGAAAACAATTTCCGATCTTTTCTTGCCGGTGGCCGGTGAAGTGATCGAACTGAATGAAGCGTTGGAAGAAAATCCGGAACTGGTTAATAAAGACCCGTACGGTGAAGGCTGGCTGATTAAGGTGAAGCCTGAAGATATTAAAGCAGTGGAAGACTTGCTGGATGCGGAAGCATATAAAGCAGTAGTAAACGGATAAAAGTCCCGTCACTGTAAAACTGTAATTTGTAACTGGTAAATAGTAATTAACATGACTCCAATTGTAAGTATCATCATGGGCAGTACGTCCGACCTTCCTGTTATGGAAAAGGCGGCACAACTGCTGAATGATATGCATGTACCGTTCGAAATGAACGCTCTGTCTGCTCACCGCACGCCGGAGGCTGTGGAAGAGTTTGCGAAGAATGCCCGCAACCGTGGCATTAAAGTAATTATCGCTGCTGCCGGAATGGCTGCCGCCCTTCCCGGTGTGATTGCGGCCAACACTACACTTCCGGTGATCGGAGTGCCCGTTAAAGGTTCCGTGCTTGACGGTGTAGATGCCCTCTATTCGATTATTCAGATGCCTCCGGGAATCCCAGTGGCTACTGTGGCTATTAACGGAGCAATGAATGCTGCTATCCTGGCTATCCAGATGCTTGCATTGAGTGATGAAAAGTTGGCGGAAGCTTTTGCTGCTTACAAGGAAGGTTTGAAGAAGAAAATCGTAAAAGCGAACGAAGAACTGAAAGAAGTGAAGTTTGAATATAAAACGAACTAATGGATCTATTCAATTATTTTCGAAGAGAAACCACAGAAGTAAATATTGGGGCTGTACCGTTGGGCGGCCCCAATTCTATTCGTATCCAGTCGATGACCAACACGTCTACGCAGGATACACAGGCTTGTGTGGACCAGGCCAAGCGAATTGTGGATGCAGGTGGCGAGTATGTCCGCCTGACAACGCAAGGCATCAAGGAGGCCGAAAATCTGATGAACATCAATATCGGTCTGCGCAGTCAGGGGTACATGGTGCCGTTGGTTGCCGATGTGCATTTCAATCCCAAGGTAGCTGATGTGGCGGCTCAATATGCCGAGAAGGTGCGGATTAATCCGGGCAACTACGTAGATGCTGCGCGTACTTTTAAGAAACTGGAATATACAGACGAAGAGTATGCGCAGGAAATACAGAAAATCCGTGACCGTTTTGTCCCGTTCCTGAATATCTGCAAAGAGAATCATACTGCTATCCGTATCGGGGTGAACCACGGATCGTTGTCCGACCGTATCATGTCGCGCTACGGCGATACTCCGGAAGGAATGGTAGAATCCTGCATGGAATTTCTTCGTATCTGTGTTGAAGAACATTTCACGGATGTTGTCATTTCGATAAAGGCCTCCAATACGGTCGTAATGGTAAAGACCGTCCGGTTGTTGGTCGCTGTCATGGAAAAGGAAGGCATGGCTTTCCCTCTGCATCTCGGAGTGACGGAAGCCGGAGACGGTGAAGACGGACGTATCAAATCCGCCTTGGGTATCGGCGCACTGCTGTCCGACGGTTTGGGAGATACCATTCGTGTATCTTTGAGCGAGGCTCCCGAAGCCGAAATCCCGGTTGCCCGTAAACTGGTGGATTACATCCTGTTGAGGCAGGAGCATCCGTATATCCCAGGACTGGAGGCACCGGAGTTTGATTATCTGTCTCCCTCGCGTCGTCAGACAAAGGCTGTCCGCAATATAGGAGGCGAACACGTGCCGGTAGTCATTGCCGACCGCATGGATGGAAAAACGGAAGTAAATCCGCAGTTCACACCGGACTATATTTATGCCGGAAGAGCACTGCCCGAACAACGTGAAACGGGCGTGGAATATATCCTCGATGCCGATGTGTGGGTGGGAGAATCCGGAACATGGCCTGCTTACAATCACGCGCAACTGCCGTTAATGGGCGGCTGCAATGCAGAACTTAAATTCCTGTTTATGCCCTATATGGCACAGACGGATGAAGTGATTGCCTGCTTGAAACAGCATCCGGAAGTTGTAGTTGTTTCCCAAAGCAATCACCCGAACCGTTTGGGTGAACATCGTGCCCTGGTACATCAACTTATGACGGAAGGATTGCAGAATCCGGTTGTTTTCTTCCAGCATTATGCGGAGGATAATGCCGAAGATTTACAGATAAAGTCTGCTGCCGATATGGGGGCGCTGATTTTCGACGGTCTATGCGACGGAATTTTCTTGTTCAATCAAGGGGGCCTGAGCCATGCTGTCGTTGATGCAACCGCTTTCGGAATCTTGCAGGCCGGCCGTACCCGTACTTCCAAAACGGAATATATTTCTTGTCCCGGCTGTGGACGTACGCTCTACGATTTGGAGAAAACAATCGCTCGCATCAAAGCTGCCACTTCACACTTGAAAGGGTTGAAGATCGGTATAATGGGATGCATTGTGAATGGCCCCGGTGAAATGGCGGATGCCGATTACGGCTATGTCGGTGCGGGACGAGGCAAAATCAGCCTGTATAAAGGTAAGGTTTGCGTGGAAAAGAATATTCCTGAAGAAGAGGCGGTAGACAAACTATTATCTTTGATTCAGACTGATCGTAAAGAATAGGAGCTTTAATTTGACTCATTAATATTCTAAGGACAGAAGTTGCTTTAAATTCGTTTGGAGTAATTTCTGTCTTCTGTTACTAGAAAAGTTTTTTGGTTCTTCTTCAAATTTGGTGGTAATTTAATCAGTCGGTGGTATCTCCATTCCCCTCCTTCGGGGAAGGAGGGGTGGCTGAAAGCCGGGGTGGTAGGCAGATACACAATGCTGATAATAACCGACTTACGCATTCACCTACCACCTCCCCCTACGGGGACTCCTCCTTCCTGAAGGAGGAGAATGTTGAATACTATCGATTATCAAATTATTATTTTCTTAATTAATTTTACCACCAAATTTGAAGAAGAATCAGTTTTTTGTTTTCATTTCTCATATTCTCATAACCTAGTGGCTAAATGTAAGATTATTAGTAAGATACCGCTATGAGAAATGTTTTTTGAATTGGTATTTCTCATGCATTTCTCATAGTTTTCTCTTCAAATTCCTTCATTTCTCATACTATTTTCTCTTATTTCTCATAGGGTAATAAATCCTTTCGGTAGTATTTAACCAAGCTTATTGTATCTGGAGGATACCTATTGTTTTCATATAAAACATTAAGTAATAACTAATTATTCACTAACTAATGTTATGTCTTTTAAGTGATATCTTATTCGTTCTACTTTAGTGAACAGGCTTGTTTACTGGAGTGGCAGGATTTATCTACTGGAGTGCATAGATCTGTCTACTTGAGTGGAACGATAGAAGATGAGATAAGAACATAAATGGATGAAGACGAGATATGATAAGGATGTAGGTAACGTAATATATAAATATCTATTGCTTTACGCGATGTATGTGTAGTCGCTGTCTTTACTATAAATATGTTTTTCTTTTACTTGGATTTTAATACTTTTATATAGAATGTGGAGCTATATTAATGTTATCTTAAAGATACGTATTTTATGTAGCGAATTTATTCGTCCTACCGGATATATTGAACCTTGTTTTTCTTATATTTGCAGCACATGATTTCTAAACAATAATTAAATTATTCATTCTTATGAAAAAGATTCTGGTATTATTCGCTTTAACAGCGATAGCTATGGTGAGTGTAAATGCGCAGGACAACTTGAAATGGGGTGTTATGGCAGGTATGAATGTGAGTAAATATACTTTTACCGGTTTTGACAACAGGGTAGGTTTTCATGCAGGTGTCAAAGCTGAGTTGGGGTTATCGCAGGAAGCAAGTGGGGCATACATGGATTTTGCTGCGTTACTGACGTTGAAAGGTGCTAAAATTGATGGAGGATCAATTGCAACCGTTAAATTTAATCCGTATTATTTGGAGATACCGGTGCATGTTGGTTATAAATATGCTGTAAATGAAAACTTTGCGCTGTTTGGTAGCGTAGGTCCTTATTTGGCTGTCGGTCTGTTTGGAAAAGCAAAATTGAGCATAGGCAATGCGATTGGTGATTGGGCTGATATAGAAGGTATGGAAAGTGTAGGAGGCCTGGAAGGTAAATCTGTATCTGAAGATATATTTGGCGATGACGGGTTCAAACGATTCGACTTCGGCCTCGGATTGAAAGCCGGTGTTGAGTTCAACAAAAAATATCAGGTTGCTTTGAGTTATGATTTCGGGTTGATTGACGTGCAGAAAGATTTGGGTATGAAAAACAGGAACCTGATGATATCATTTGGTTATATGTTCTAAAACGGACTTTGCAACTTTGTTGCACGAATCATTCGTTACCTTTGCAACAGATAAAAAACGAATGAATATGGGACATTGTTGTTGCGGTGCACATTCATGCACGACAGAAAATAAAAAGAATGCCAGTACTTCGATAGTTCACGAATACTGGAAAGTAGGGCTTTCATTTATACTTCTGATAGGAGGTATTATAATGAATGCCCTGAATTTTGCCTTTTTCCTTGGAGAGTATGTTGCTTTAATATGGTATATCCTGGCTTATCTTCCGGTAGGAATACCAGTGATGAAAGAGGCTTGGGAGGGTATCAGGGAAAAAGACTACTTCAGCGAGTTTACACTGATGATTGTTGCTACGCTGGGAGCCTTTTATATTGGTGAGTATCCGGAAGGAGTCGCTGTAATGCTGTTTTATACGATAGGAGAGTTGTTTCAGAATAAAGCGGTAGACAGGGCGAAACGTAATATCGGTGCTTTGCTGGATGTGAGACCTGAGAAAGCCTTGGTGCTTAGGGAGGATAATCTTGTGGTAGAAAGTCCTCAAAATGTAAAAGTAGGAGAGGTCATTGAAATAAAGGCGGGTGGGAGAGTTCCTTTGGACGGAGTGATGTTGAATGAAATCGCTGCTTTTAATACGGCCGCGTTGACGGGAGAAAGTGTTCCCCGTGACATCAGAAAAGGAGAGGAAGTCCTTGCGGGGATGATTGTGACGGATAAAGTAATCAGGATTAAAGTAGAAAGACCTTTCGATAAAAGTGCGCTTGCACGGATATTGGAACTCGTTCAGAATGCTTCGGAACGGAAAGCACCGGCAGAATTGTTTATCCGTAAGTTTGCCCGTATCTATACTCCTATTGTCATAGCACTGGCGGTATTGATTGTGCTGCTCCCGTTTGGCTATTCATTGATAGACCCTCAATTCGTGTTTACATTTAATGATTGGTTATACAGAGCTTTGGTTTTTCTGGTAATTTCGTGTCCATGTGCGCTGGTAGTAAGTATTCCATTAGGTTATTTCGGTGGTATCGGAGCAGCTTCCCGATTGGGGATTCTGTTTAAAGGCGGCAATTATCTGGATGCAGTCACTAAAATCAATACAGTCGTATTCGATAAAACGGGAACGCTGACCAAAGGAACATTTGAGGTGCAGGATTGTAAGTGTGTATCTGGGATTTCGGAGAAGGAACTGGTGAGGATGATTGCTTCAGTAGAAAGTGACAGTACACATCCGATCGCTAAAGCGATTGTGAACTATGCAAAACTGCAGGATATAGGGCTTGCGGTTGTCACCAATACTAAAGAATTTGCAGGTCTCGGTTTGGAGGCAATAATAGACGGGACTTCGGTGCTCGTTGGAAATAGTCGGTTACTGTCTAAGTTTAGCATAAAATATCCGACAGAATTGCAGAGTGTTACCGATACGATTGTAGTTTGTGCTATTGGAGGCAGTTATGCGGGTTATCTCTTGTTGGCGGACGCATTGAAGGATGACGCGAAGACGGCGATTGATAACTTAAAAGCATTAAACATTGAAAACATTCAGATATTATCCGGTGATAAACAGAGTATTGTTACTAACTTTGCAGAGAAGCTCGGTATATCAAAGGCTTATGGCGATCTGCTTCCTGACGGTAAAGTGAAACATCTGGAGGAATTGTGGAAGAATGAAGCAAATCAGATTGCCTTTGTCGGTGACGGGATGAACGACGCTCCTGTGCTTGCGTTGAGCCATGTCGGTATTGCTATGGGTGGATTGGGCAGTGATGCGGCGATTGAAACAGCTGATGTCGTGATACAAACAGATCAACCGTCGAAAGTGGCCGAAGCCATTAAAGTAGGAAAGCTGACTCGCCGGATTATCTGGCAGAACGTGTCGCTGGCATTTGGAGTGAAACTGTTGGTACTTATCTTGGGAGCTGGCGGACTGGCTACACTTTGGGAAGCTGTCTTTGCGGATGTCGGCGTTGCATTGCTTGCCATTATGAATGCAGTGAGAATACAGAAGATGATAAAATAAAAAGAATATGGAAGAGAATGTTTATTTGGATAAGCTGGAAAGACGGGATATCAAACCGACAGCAATAAGGCTTCTCATATTGAAAAATATGTTGGAAGTTGGACGGGCCGTATCGTTACTGGATCTGGAAACTCTCCTGGATACGGTAGACAAATCGACCATATCCCGGACAATAGCTCTCTTTCTGTCTCATCACCTGATACATAGCATAGATGATGGAAGCGGTTCGTTGAAGTATGCCGTTTGCGACAACTCCTGTAACTGCGTGGTGCAGGATTTACACTCGCATTTCTATTGTGAGAAATGTCATCGGACTTTTTGTCTGGAAGGTACACATATTCCGGTTATTGATTTGCCTAAAGGATTCACGTTACATAGCATTAATTATGTTCTCAAGGGGATTTGTCCGGAATGTGCTTCTCATTCAAAGAATGAATAAATAGAAAAAGCCGGAACTCAGACCAATAGAAATATCGGTAGAGTTCCGGCTTTTTATCAATATGCTTGTTTAATCGATGTTTGGATTCAATGAATGCCAGTCTTTGATGGCAGGTATGATTCCCATTTCAATAACTTCATCACGGAGCTTGCACAAGTGTTCGTAGCTCTTTTCCAGTTCAGCCTGTTCGGCAGGAGTTCCGGCTACTTCCTTATAAGTGACACCGTTTTTGGTGATTGAAGTTTCCATTGCCATCATGATATGATCGAATTTTCCATTGGAGACATACGTTCCGGCAGGCCAGCGGAAAGGTTGTCCGCCCATAGCGGCAGCGATCATCTCGATAGAAAGATAGGCGGGGCTTTGGAAAGAAGAACGGCCGCGCAGATCGATGATGTGCTTTCCACCTTGGATAACACGTACTTTCAGTTCTTCCCATTCGGTTAATGGGAGACGGGTCGTACCAATGAAATCAGTCAACGGTTCTCCTTTCACTTTAGTGGTAGAAGCAAATACGGCCATTTGTTCGCCATGACCGCCGTATGTGCGGCAGTTCTGAATTTCAGAAGCCGGGATATGGAAGTATTTCACCAGTTCGTTTTGCAGACGGGTGCTGTCCAATGCTGCCAGCGTAGAAACCTGAGACGGTTTCAGTCCGGAATACAGTAAGGTAATCAAACCGGTAATGTCGGCCGGATTGAAAATGACAACAATATGTTTTACGTTCGGGCAATATTGGCGGACGTCTTTACCGAATTGAGCGGCGATTTCTGCATTTCCTTTCAGCAAGTCCTCACGGGTCATACCTGCTTTGCGGGCTGCACCACCGGAAGAAACGATGTAAGATGCTCCGGTCAACGCTTCTTTGATATCAGAAGTATAAGTAAGGTTGACACCTTCGAAGCCGCAGTGGTACAATTCTTCTGCCACCCCTTCCAAAGCGGGAGCAAACGGATCATACAGACAAATATTCGGAGTGAGTTTCATCATCATGGCAGTTTGAGCCATATTGGAGCCAATCATTCCGGCTGCTCCTACAATTGTAAGTTTCTCGTTGGTTAAAAATTCCATAAAGCTATCTATTTAAAGGTGAATAATCTGTTATTTCTTTTTGTCGCTACAAAGTTAACACTTTATTGACCTGATTGTTCATTGAAAATAGTTTTATCAGATAACGAAAAGTTATAGCTGGCTGATTGAAGGATCTGTCTAAAATAGATTATCTTTGTATCCTATATTATATAAATGGATAAATATGAGCATCGAATTAGGAAAATTCAATCAGCTTGAAGTTGTAAAGGAAGTCGATTTCGGGGTGTATCTCGACGGAGGAGAGGAGGGGGAGATTTTGTTGCCCACCCGTTATGTGCCCGAAGACTGTAAAATAGGAGACTTTTTGAATGTCTTTCTTTATCTGGATATGGATGAGAGATTGATTGCCACTACGCTGACTCCGTTGGTGCAGGTAGGGCAGTTTGCCTGTCTGGAAGTGGCATGGGTGAATCAGTTTGGAGCTTTCTTGAACTGGGGGTTGATGAAGGACCTGTTTGTGCCGTTCAGTGAGCAGAAGATGAAGATGCAGGTTGGACGGAAGTACGTGATTCATGCACATTTGGATGATGAAAGTTATCGCATTGTGGCTTCGGCAAAGGTGGAACGCTATCTGTCGAAAGACAGGCCGGAGTATGCTTCGGGGGATGAAGTGAATATTCTCATTTGGCAGAAAACGGATTTGGGCTTCAAGGCAATCATAGACAATAAGTATAGCGGTTTGCTTTACGAAAACGAGATATTTTCTACATTGCAGACAGGTATGGAGATGAAGGCTTTTGTGAAACAGGTGCGCGAAGACGGCAAGGTGGATTTGATCCTTCAGAAACCAGGCTTTGAGAAGATAGATGATTTCTCGAAAACCTTGCTGAATTATATCAGGGAGAATGACGGAAGGATCAGACTGAATGATAAAAGTCCTGCGGAAGATATTTATGCTACATTTGGTGTCAGCAAGAAGACCTTTAAGAAAGGAGTGGGTGACTTATATAAGAAACACCTGATAACCTTGCACGAAGATGGCATCACTTTGGCAGACTCCTAATCAGAATAGGGAAATCCCTATGTATGAATAGAGAGAATCACTGGGGTGGGGAGTTTCCTCGCCCTATTTTTGTAGTATCAGATTAAATAAAGAAGTAATAATAAAAACTAGATAAGTTATGCGTAAGATAATAATAAGTTTCTGCATCCTGTTATCCGCTCTCTCTTTACAAGCGCAGTCCGTCAGCGGAATCCGTATTGACGGTGGTAATACCCCTATTCTTGTTTACTTTGGTGGAAACCAGATGTGCTTGCCGACTACCACTTGCTTTGTAGCTAACCTGGATCGGGGATATTACACAGTTGAGGTTTATGCTACCCGTTTCACCCGTCCGGGAGAGCGTGTTTGGAAAGGGGAGAGGTTGTACAACGAACGTATTTACTTCGACGGAAGAGGTGTGAAAGATATTTTTGTAGATGACCGTCATGCCAATGTCCGTCCGGGCAGACCGGGACAAGGAGAACACCGTCCGAATTATGACCGTCACGACAGGGTGATGAACGATCAGCTTTTTAAAACGTTCTATAATAATCTGAAGAAAGAACCGTTTGAGGATGATCGCATGGCATTGCTTAATACTGCATTGGCAAATTCAGATTTTACGTCTGCCCAATGTCTCCAAGTGACAAAGCTCTATACTTTTGATGATGACCGAATGGCAATCATGAAAAAGATGTATCCCCGGATTGTTGACAAGGAGGCTTTCTTTACGGTGATTGCTACACTGACGTTTTCTTCCAATAAGGATGAAATGAATAAGTTTGTGCAGAACTATGGCAGACGCTGATACTAACTATTAAAACTATATGGCTATGAAAAAGATACATATCATCCTACTGTTGGCATTGGGACTGGGAGTCAGCAGCTGTTTTACCAGCTATATTTCTAACAAGCAGGTTATGGGTGTACAGCAAGGGATGACTCAAAGAGATGTTGAAAGTATTTTTGGAAAACCGGATTACCGACGTTTCGACGGTGATATGGAAGAATGGGAATTTCATCGTGATAACGGGACGCCTGTTTTGACTTCGGAGCCCATGACAATCATTGTTCAGTTTGCCAATAAAAAGGTGATCAGTATGGATACATTCAAAGGCTATGGCAGACCTTCGCCGCATCCGGTCGTAGTACCTCCTCCTACTACTGTCACTACTGTTGAAGTTGTTCCCGGTCACCAGCCGGAAGAAATTCGTCTGATGACGGATACTGAGTTTAATAACTTCATCGAAAAGTTGAAATTCACAATTATGAGTGATGACCAGAAGAGGTTGATCGGACAGATGTTGGACAAGCATGATGTCACTTCAAGCCAATGTGTGAGAATTGTAAAAGAGATTTCTTATACGCCCGATCAGGTTGAGATGATGAAGAAACTTTATCCTTATGTAAGGGATAAGCAGAATTTTAATAAGGTGATTGATAGCTTGTTTTCCACTGTGTATAAAGATGAAATGTACAAGTTTATCAAAGAATATCATCAAACAAATAAATGATAGGAGATTAAATTATGAAGCGAATATTATTTTTACTCTTTGCTATCGGGCTGACTGTCGGTACGACAGCGATGGCTGGAATGAGCACTAGCAAAGTGCGTAAGGAAACACGCTTTCTTACTGATAAAATGGCATACGAATTGAGTTTGAGCACTCAGCAATATAATGATGCGTATGAGATTAATTACGACTTTATTTATTCTGTTCGTAATATCATGGATTATGTGGCCCGTGGCTATGAATGGGCATTAGATGATTATTATGAAGCTTTGGATATTCGTAATGATGACCTCCGGTGGGTATTGAGTGACGCACAGTATCGTCGGTTTCTGGGAGCTGATTATTTCTACCGCCCGATTTATATTACCGGTGGAAGATGGAGTTTCCGGGTTTATGTGAATTATCCGAATCGTAGTTTGTTCTACTTCGGTCTGCCTTATCATTATCGGACTTACTGTGGAGCACATTATCGCCCGCACCTTCATCACGTAAGTTTCTATCGGGACAGATATAATTTCAGACATTATCCTACTCCGTATCGGGTAAGAGAGCAGAGATCTTTCCATTCTTATCGTCGTTCGGATTTTGGTTCGGTTCATTTCCGCCCGAATTCTTCCGTCCGTCCGCACAATGCACCGACTCGTCCGGGGGTAACGGGACGTCCAAGTCCATCACAGCGTCCGAGTCATAATTCACGACCGGGAACATCAACTCGTCCCGGAACATCAACTCGTCCCGGAACGGCAACGCGACCTGGAACGACAACGCGGCCTGGCAGTTCTTCACGGCCCTCAACATCAGTTCGTCCTGAATCAGACCGTAGACCGACGGGAGGTAGCAGTACGACAGCAAGCCGTCCTAATCGTGAGAGTAGTAGCTCGAGTACAAGTAGAAGAAATGATAGTCGTCCGTCCAGTAGCGGCAGTAGTTCTTCGTCCGGTAGAAATAATCGTTCCGATAGAAGTAACACTTCCACTAGCCGGGGCAGCAGTTCCGGTCGCAGTAGCAGTACTTCCGGTCCGAGCCGTAGCAGTAGTTCTAACCGGAGCAATGTTTCCGGTGGAAAAACGGAAAGACGTTCCTCTTCCGAAAGTACGAGAAGCAGCAGTCGAAGTTCTTCTTCCCGTTCTTCAGAGCGAGACACCAATTCAAGAAGATAACCTATTCCTTTAATTATTTATATCATTGCTCCTCAGCGGTAGGAGAGCTAGACTCCGGTGTTTTGCCGGCTAGACTATTCAGGGCATCGCCCGTAACTTGGATTTCGGGGCGGATAGTATCCGCCTCGATTTCACTTATCAAACCTTTTTGGGCAAGACATCCGGCAATGAGTTTATAATATCCTTCCATGCTCTCTTTCAGTTTTCCGTTTTCTGCGAAAGAACTGCGGAAATGTTTGGGCTTCGGGATGATAGAAGCCAGGAAGATACTTTCTTCCGTAGTCAGTTGGGAAGGACGTTTGTTGAAGTAGTAGGCGGAAGCCTCCTGGATGCCGTAGATTAGCGGGCCCCATTCCGCAATATTCAGATATACCTCATACATCCGTTCTTTCGAAGTCAGTCTCTTTGTTTCTATGATCCATACAATCAATGCTTCTTCCAGTTTGCGGGCAAAGTTTTTATTTTTGTTCAGAAATACATTCTTCACTAATTGCATTGTGATAGTGCTTCCGCCACGTGCAAAACGTTTGACTTGCAAATCGTAAATCAACGCTTCGCGGAGTGCATCGGGCAGGAAACCATGATGATAATAAAACGCCCCGTCTTCACTTTGCATCACAGACATTTGCAGGATCGGTGAAATGCTGTCAAGTGGGGTGAAATGTTCCCAGGAAGGGCCGACGGGGAAAGTGCGTACTGGCATTCCATTTTCATATGCTGTGTAGACAAACTCGCCTGACATCTTGGACAGTTGGGTATCGCCATATTCTACAATTTCGAAATTCCTCTCTTTCAACTCTGATTCTAATTTGAGACTATCCAATTGTGCAAAATCAATATCCAACAGGAAATGATAAGCTAACTCACCACTTGTTTTGATACCTTCCAGGTTGTTGAACAGGCCTTTGGGCAGAGAACTGAACAGCTCGTCTGCCGGAAACCATGATTTGTCAACGGCTGCAGTGAAATGCCATAAATCTTTTTTCTTTTTGGCTCGTAGATAAGGATGAACCTGAATTTTATTGAATATAACCGTAGTGGTGCTATCCAATTCAAAAGAATGGTCGCTAATGTTCATTTGATATCCTAAATGTCCGCGGTCGAGATGAATCACTTCGGGAGACAGTACTTTGTGGAATATATCAAGTCCGTTTACTTTCGCTTTTCCGTTGAGATATAGCTGGTTTTTTCCATTACTTTCTTTGGTCATGCTATAAGATAAGGTGTCAAAAGTGACTTTCGCACCAAAACGGCGGGTAATATAAGGTATAGAAACTTTTGTGGAATCGGCAGAGTATAGCTTTGCCATTAATGTATTGGCAGATTGTTTCAGTTCGCCATCAGCTATCCAATGCCGGGTTAGTGTATCTTCGTGTATCTCAATGGTTGACCGGAACTTATTCTCTTTGATGATAAAAGAAGGGAATACCATAGAAACGAAGTTGCTGTCTTTTCGTTCAGTGATATAAATCTGTTTTAATTGTCCGTTTTCAGGTAGAAAACCGTAGCATAAATTGAGTAGTTTGTTTATTCTTTCCGCATAATTGATTTCCGTTACGGTTTGACCGGATGTTTGTGATGGAACTTTCCGGTCTTTTTTAAAGAGAAAATCATAATTGGCGATGGAGTCTTGCTTTGTAAATGTGAGTCTGATATCTTCTGCTGCTATGTAGCTTACTTCTATTTTCTTGGTGAGTAATTTCCAAAAATTCAACTTGATGCGGGTTGATGCTAACGTGAATAGTGTATCCCGTTGTTCGGGGATAACCGAAAGGCCTTGGAGAGATATTTCATTTAAACCATTCATCTCCAGTTTGTCGTAATGAATGCATAACCCGTGTGTCTGCTCGATACGGGATGTGTGTCGGTTGACTATGCTCCGTAGAAGAACGCTGCGACCTGAGTAGATACAAATGAGGCAGATGAGTATTCCTCCACTGAGAGCTAGCGGAAGAATACGCTTTTGGCTATTTGTTTTCATCATTTACCTTTTAATTATCGGATACAAAGGTAGGTAAAAAAATGCATTAAACGTGATGGACAGCCTTTGAAGGACAGTCCGCCGTTCTTTTTTTATTTGATAAGCGGTAAGTATTCTCCGTAGCCTTCCTCTTTCATTTTTTCTTTCGGAATAAAACGAAGAGAAGCACTATTGATACAGTAACGTAATCCTCCTTTTTCTTTCGGACCATCCGTAAATACATGTCCTAGGTGGGCGTTTCCGGTTTTACTGCGTACTTCGGTACGTGTCATTCCATAAGAAGTATCTTTCTTCTCTGTAATCAAGTCCTTTTGAATCGGTTGGGAGAAACTAGGCCAGCCACAACCGGAATCGAACTTGTCGGTCGAAACAAATAGGGGTTCTCCGGTGGTGATATCTACGTAGATACCGGGACGGTACTCGTCCCAGTATTCATTCCGGAAAGCAGGTTCCGTAGCATTTTTCTGGGTGACGGCATATTGCTCTGCCGATAATTGTTGGCGAAGGACTGTGTCATCCGGTTTTTGATAAACTTTGGACTTGGGAGCATTGGCTTTGCGTGCCATTTCAAATAAAGCCGGGTTGATATGGCAATAGCCGTTCGGATTTTTATCCAGATAATCCTGATGATAGTTTTCTGCCGGATAGAAATTTGTCAATGGTTTTACTTCTATGGCAATGGGATTTTTATATTGATCCGCTAATGCCCGGACAGCCTGATTGATAATAGCGATATCCGCTTTATTAGTATAATAAATCCCCGTTCTATATTGCGTACCGCGATCATTTCCCTGCCGGTTGAGGCTGGTAGGATCAATCGTTTTAAAATACAGATCAAGAAGCAGACTTAAATTAACTGTTTCGGGGTCATAGACTACTTTCACCGTTTCAGCTGCATTGGTTTCTCCCGAACATACCTGTTGATAGGTCGGCTGGTTGATAATACTGTTGGCATAGCCTACCTCGGTACTTTCTACTCCTCTGATTTGTTTTAGGAAATGTTCTGTTCCCCAGAAACATCCTCCTGCAAGATAAATTTCTGCTGCGATGATAAAGTGTTTCATATCCGTTGGTTCTTTCTATAGTAACGAATGAACCGGCGGATATGTTTGAAGTATTTCTTGTAAAAAACTCAATGGCGTTTTCTATTCTATGATTTCTCCTTTATAGAAATCCAGAATTTTAGTACGGAACAGATAATCATATTTAGCCTGTAACTTGTCAGAGAGTGCTTTAGTCAGATTCAACTTTGACTCATTATATTCCACGAAAGTTGCTTTACCGTTATTGAATTTCTCGCTCATTAACCGGAAAGATTCTTCATTGGCTTTCACTGCCACTTCACTGGAGTTATATTTACTTTCTGCTGCCAGAGCATTGTACCAGGCTTGTTGGATTTCTTTGTAAAGAATCTTTTTGGTATTATCTAGTTGCAAACTGAGATTTGCTTGTTGTAACCGGGCGGTTCGTACACGGTTTCGTGTAGCGAAACGGTTAAAGATAGGGACACTAAGATTAAATCCGATATATTTGTTGAGGTTATTTTTCATCTGGCTGCTGAAACTTCCCTCTGATTTACCACTCACTGTATAATAGTTACTTCCGAGTCCGGCACTGAAAGATAATTGCGGATAAAAATTACTTTGAGCGATACGGATGTTCTTCTGACTACCTTGCAAGCGATATTCCGCTGCTTTAATGCTAGGTTTGTAGGCAAGCGCTTGTGTATATATATCATCCGGCGGAGTTAGCGCTTCGAATTCCAGTTCTTCTTTCGGATTTTCGAGAATGAAACCTTCGGGAGTCGGTAACTCAAGCAGTTGGCTGAGGTCTAGCAATGATAATTTATATGTATTGTCCGCTTGTACGGAAGTCATTTCATCTTGTGCCACACGTGCTTGTGCTTCAGCCACTTCCGATGGTGAGGCTTTACCTACTTCGAAGAGTCCTTTGATGCGTTTCAACTGATCTTTGCTCAAGTTCGTCTGATTAAAGGCGACTTTGCTTAACTCTAGGTTAAATAGAACTTGCAGATAAGCAGAGGTAACGTTGATGGCTATATCTTCTTTAGCTTTGTTCAGGTCCTCGATAGCGGCCCTAAGATTCAACTTGGCTAATGAATATTGATTTGATAACTGTAAACCTGTAAAAATCGGTACATTGGTCCCTAAGCTGAGGCTCGTATTCGCGCTGTTGATATCACTGTAGGAGTTATCTACCGGCGAGGCACTACGTCCCCAACTCCAATTCTGACTCGCACTTCCGCTTAGATTCGGGAGGCGTGCCCATTTGGCTGTATTTACGTCCACTTTATTTTGTTCTGCTTCATTAGCTGTCTGGCGAATATTGATGTTATGCTCGATAGCATAATCAATACATTGCCGCAACGTCCAGGTTTGCGAAGAACCGTTCTGTGCCTGTGCGGAATCTACTCCTGTTCCGGCGAGTAGAAAGATAGCTATGGTTTTATAGATTGTTTTCATAGAAAATGAATTATTTGTCTTTTTTCTCGGCGCCGCGAATTTTGTCATTGGCAGTCACCCCTTTCTTAATCTCAATTTTGATACCATTACTCATTCCTGTGGTCACTTGTGTACGTTGGAATTTCTGTTCGGGTACGGAATCAGTCATGATATATACAAATGTAGAATCACCTTTAAATTCAACGGTGCTTTCGGGTACTGCCAGTACCTTATTGGCACGCTGCAATACAATTTCCGCATTCGCCGAATAACCGGAACGAACCTGTACGGAGTCCGGAACTGAAATAGCAGCTTTAATTTCAAACTGGTTAGCTCCGTTAGTCTCTACTCCTTTAGGAGATATATATTCCAATATCGCGTTGAATGTCAGATTTTGTAAAGCTCCGATAGTCAACTTAAGCGGCATACCTTCATGGATGCGGCCTACTTCTGTTTCATCAATATTACCACGGAAAATCAAATCATTCATGTTGGCTACCGTAGCAATAGTTGTTCCGTCATTGAAGGTGTTACTCATGATCACCGAGTTTCCGGCTTTTACCGGTACGTCCAGAATCAGTCCGTCGATAGTAGAACGAATCATGGTACTGCTGAATGAAGCACTGTTTTTGGTAATACCTTCTTTTACGATTTCCAGGTTATCTTTGGCAGTCTGCTTTTCTTCGCGTGCCTGTTTGACGGCTACTTCACTTTTCTCATATTCTTCCCGGCTGATTAGTTGGTCCTCATACAGTTTCTTCACGCGGGAAAAATCCGTTTCCGCCTGTGTTGCATTAATCTCCGCCAGACGGACACGGCTTTCTGCCGAGTTTAACTGTCCGAGTTCGGGGATAACCTTTACCTTGGCTATCACCTCACCTTTCCTCACTGCTTGTCCTGCCTCCTTGTATACTTCGTCAATAATACCCGAGATCTGGGGCTTGATTAGAATTTCATCTCTTGGTTCTACTTTTCCGGTAGCTACGGTGGTCTTTTGCAGATCAGTCACTTCCGGCTTGAGGGTTTCGTAGACAACAACCTTCGGGCGCGACTTCTGATAAAGGAATACGAACGTTCCGACGAGGATTATGGCAACAATTACCAATAATACGATTTTCAGATACTTTTTCATCTTGATTATATATGTTTAATTTTTAATTCTTTATTCAACTTTCAACTCTTCCTTCTCAATACTCAACTTCTACTCATCTCTGATTGCTTCAATCGGCTTGATAGCCATTGCCCGATAAGCAGGTGCCAGGCCGGCTAACATCCCCAATGCAGCCAGAAGTGCGCAAGTGCCGACCGCTAATCCGAAGCTGACTTGAAAATGGCTGTCTCCTCCGTTTGAACTGGCTAGCATATCTGCTACTTGCAATATCATTACGGCAAAAGAAATCCCGAACATTCCGGCAATCGTGGTGAGTACCATACTTTCCGATAGAATCTGTTGCAGGATATCTTTCGGACGTGCTCCGATAGCCCGGCGGATACCAATTTCGGTCGTGCGTTCCTTTACGGTCACCATCATGATATTGGATACACCGATAGCACCTGCCAGTAACGTTCCTAATCCTACCATCCAGACCAATATATTAATGCCGTTGAATAAGTTGTCTACCATAGAAAACATCGCTTCGGCATTCAGATACATAACTGCTTGTTTGTCGTTAGGGGCGATATAATGGGCAGCTTTGATAATCTGTTCCATTTTCGGTTGCAGTTCAGACACCTTGACACCTTGTTTGGCTGTGAAGCATACTACATCAATCTGCCCTCCCAGATTATAAGCCTGTTGCATGGTGGTGAAAGGTAGAGTGACGGCTTCCGAAGCTCTTCCTTGTATATTCATATCTCCTTCGGAAGAAGACATCCCGATCACCTGATAATAAATCCCGTCTACTCTCACGTATTTGCCGCACGGGTTCTCTCCCGGTTTGAAAAGGCTTTCATAAATTCGTTTGCCGATCACACAAACTTTTCGCGCTTCGCGTATATCAACTTCATTGATAAACCGTCCATACGCCATTTCCTGTGATTCGATGTGGAGATAATCGGGGTATAGTCCTTTTACACTGCAATCATATTTCTTATCTTCGTATACAGCTTTAGATCCCCAACGTGCAACGGAGGGGGTAATGACTTCCACTTCTTTGACCTGCGAACGAAGGTGTTCGATATCTGTAGATTCCAGATTCCACCACCTTCCTTTGCGAAAACCTTTATACGCTTCTCCTGTCCTTTGTGAAGCTAGGAAACCGGAGTTAGTCGCAAATCCTTCAAAGTTCTTTTTTAGCATATATTCCAGTCCCTGTCCGCCGCCAATAAGGGCTACAAGCATAAAAATTCCCCAGAACACACCGAATGCAGTCAGCAGACTTCTTGTCTTATTTCTTGTGATAGTGATGAGGATTTCCTCACAAGTATCTATGTCTATTCTCATAATCTTAATCTGCTCTAAGTGCTTCGATCGGCCGGATACTGACTGCTTTCCGGGCAGGGAACAATCCGGCTAATGTTCCAGCTATTATTAATGTGAGTGTAGCTTGTATGGCGATTCTGATGTCGACAGTAGGATTCAGAAAAACCGTTTCTGTCCACATTCCGGTATCCATTGTCTGATTGCCGAAAGCGTTGTTCATCCATTCGGTTGCTCCGATACCGGCCACCATGCCTATATATCCGAATATTGTGGTAATAGTGACACTCTCAACGATAATCAGCCAAAGAATAGAAAGCGGTTTGGCGCCGAGTGCTTTGCGGATACCAAATTCACGGGTACGTTCTTTTACCGTAATCAGCATGATATTGGAAACTCCGACAATTCCGCTTAGTAATGTAAAAATACCGATAACCCAAATCGCTATACGGAGCATGGCCGACCCCTGCTGTTGTTGTAGATAATTGGTAAATCGGTTCCATATCCAAATTGCACTATGGTCGGTCGGGTCAAAACGATGATTGGCTCCCAAAACTTTGCGGTAGTAGGTTTCAAACTTCTCATTGGCTTCTATTGTTTCCAAATTTTTGGTAGTCATGATGAGGTTATTCAGTTTGTCACCCTTATTATAAATGGTTTGCAGAGTACTGAAAGGAATGTAGGCGTCGCTGTCTCCGCTGTCTCCCTTGTCGTTATAAAGTCCAACCACTTGATAAACCACATTGCCGGCATTGACAAACTGTCCGATAGGATCGGTATGGGTCTTGTCGAATAAGATTTCAGCAGTCTTCTTATGGAGCACGATCACTTTGCGTCGTTCCCTGATATCAATCTCGTTGATGAAACGTCCTTTGAAGAGTTTTACAACTTCTACTTCCGTATGATTGGGATATACACCGGAAAGACTCAGGCTTACATACTCTTGCCCGAAACTAAGATTTACGCCTCCTTGCCATACCGTTCCACCGGTATTGATGACATGATCCGGGAAATACCGGTTGGTAGCGTCTACGTCTTTATTGTCCAGTTGCACCCGTCTTCCTTCTTTCAATCCATCGTAGGATTTACTTGTCCAACCCGGGAAAATCTTGATAGAGTTCATCGCCCGTTCCGAAGCCGATTGCTCGAATGCATGAATCAGTCCGTTGCCTGCACCCAATAGGACGATAAGCATGAATATTCCCCATGCTACGGCAAATCCCGTAAGGAAGGTCCTCAGCTTATTGCGTTTGATAGTACTATAAATTTCTTGCCAGATGTCAATCATGATATCGTTTGTATAGTAGTATATTTTGATTTATTTCATGATACCGTTTTTGCCGAAAGGAGAAGCGTCGTGATCGATGTTGTCTTCAATTCGTTCAATGATACCGTCTTTGATGTGGATGATTTTATCGGTCTGGTTGGCCACTCCGCTTTCATGGGTGACCACTACAATCGTCATTCCCATTTTATGCAGGTCTTTCAGGATTTGCATCACTTCTACTGAAGTTTTGCTGTCCAATGCTCCCGTCGGTTCGTCAGCCAGGATAATTTGCGGTTGGGTGATGAGTGCTCGGGCGATAGCTACACGTTGTTTCTGACCGCCGCTCATTTCGTTGGGCATATGGTGTGCCCAGTCTTTCAGTCCCAATCGGTCGAGATATTCCAGTGCAAGTGCATTTCGTTTCTTTCGGCTGATCCCTTGATAGAATAAAGGAAGTGCAACGTTTTCTACGGCGTCTTTGAAGGAAATTAAGTTGAATGACTGGAAAATAAAGCCGATCATACGGTTCCGGTATTCGGCGGCTTTGGTTTCGCTCAAGTCTTTGATAAGTACGTTGTTCAGATAATAATCTCCGGTATCGTAGTTATCAAGTATTCCTAATATATTAAGTAAGGTTGATTTCCCAGACCCGGATGCTCCCATGATAGAAACAAATTCACCTCGTCCGATAGTGAGATTAATGCCTTTAAGTACATGGAGGGGTGCTCCGTTGTTGTAGGTCTTGTTGATGTCCGTTAGTTGTATCACAATTTTCTTTATTTAGTTCCTGTTTTCTAATAAATTTCTACTATTAGACGGCTTCAAGATACGAAAAGTTGCAAGGTGGCCGAACTTTTTTCTAAAAACATTTTGTAGACTCAATCTTCTTTACGTAATTTGTGTGCAGTAAACTTAATGATTAACTAACCCTTTTAAATAAAAGTATCATGAATTCAAACATATTGACATAGGCGGAACGAACACCGTCTTTGGAATTGTTGACGCACGCGGAACTATTATTGCCAGCAGCTCAATCAAAACTGCCGGTTATCCTACTGCCGAAGAATATGCTGACGAAGTTTGCAAGAATCTGCTTCCGTTGATTATCGCTAATGGCGGTGTCGATAAGATCAGAGGTATCGGTGTGGGTGCTCCGAATGGTAACTACTATACGGGAACTATTGAATTCGCTCCAAACTTGCCTTGGAGAGGGATCCTTCCGTTAGCTGCTATGTTTGAAGAAAGATTGGGTATTCCTACGGCTTTGACCAATGACGCTAATGCAGCTGCTATCGGTGAAATGACTTATGGTGCTGCCCGTGGTATGAAAGACTTTATCATGATTACTCTGGGTACCGGTGTAGGTAGCGGTATTGTTATCAACGGTCAAATGGTGTATGGCCATGACGGTTTTGCCGGTGAATTGGGGCACGTGATTGCCCGTCGTGACGGTCGTATCTGTGGTTGTGGCCGTAAAGGTTGTTTGGAAACTTACTGCTCGGCTACTGGTGTAGCCCGTACAGCCCGTGAATTTCTAGCTGCTCGTACTGATGCCAGCTTGCTTCGTAACATTCCGGCAGAAAATATCACTTCAAAAGATGTATATGACGCTGCCGTACAAGGAGATAAACTGGCACAGGAAATATTCGAGTTTACAGGAAATATTCTGGGTGAAGCTTTGGCAGATGCTATTGCATTCTCCAGTCCTGAAGCAATCGTATTGTTCGGAGGTTTGGCTAAATCAGGCGATTATATCATGAAACCGATTATGAAGTCAATCGATGATAATGTACTGAATATTTATAAAGGTAAGACAAAATTGCTCGTTTCTGAACTGAAAGATTCTGATGCTGCTGTATTGGGTGCCAGTGCTTTGGCTTGGGAGCTAAAAGATATCAAGGAATAATATCGATTTTATAATAAAGGTAATGAAAATCCCCGGGAGCTATTGTTTTCGGGGATTTTCTTTTTATATACCGGGAAAATTACAGTTTCTCACTGGGGAACAATTCCTTGACCGTGAGGAAAAAGAGGTGAGGCTAAGAAATAAAAAAGGGAATTTCATGTTGAATGAAGTTCCCTTTTTTATCTCGAATCTTAAAGTTAATCTTAGTTGTTAACTCTTTTTTCTTTGATTCTAGCTTTCTTACCGGTAAGAGCACGCAGGTAATACAATTTAGCGCGACGAACTTTACCTACCTTGTTCACCTCGATGCTGTCGATAGCCGGTGATTCGATGGGGAAAATTCTTTCTACGCCTACAGTTCCTGACATTTTACGTACAGTGAAACGTTTTTTGTCTCCGTGACCAGCGATTTTGATAACAACACCACGGTACAACTGTACACGTTCTTTGTTACCTTCAATAATACGATATGCTACTGTTACAGTGTCTCCTGCTTTGAAGCTCGGGTGCTGTTTTCCGGTAGCGAATGCTTCTTCTGCAATTTTAATTAAATCCATTGTTGTTATTATTAAATTGTTTCATCGTTACAACGCAACATACCAAGTATCTCGTCTCTTGACAGCGATTGCGCGAAAGCGGTGCAAAGTAACAAATTATTTGGCAGATAGCCAAATGTTTTTTGTATATTTGTCGCATATCTAAAAAACAACGAGCATGAAACGAACTTATGTAAAGTTACTGACTGTGGCAGGCTTGACGGGATGCTTCCTGTTTACTTCCTGTCGTTCAGCACAAGAAACTACCGCCCGCTATGAAATATCCAAGGTGGAGGGCAACATGATTACGATTGACTCTACTTGGGATGCTAATCCTGACAAAAAAGCGACCACCGTATTAAAACCCTACAAGGATAAAGTAGACGCGATGATGTACGAAGTCATCGGTACCAGTGAAATGAAAATGGATAAGGGGACCCCTGAAAGCTTGCTCTCTAATTTGGTGGCAAGCGTGCTGCAAGAAGCTGCCGCGCAAGTGTTGGGCAAACCGGCGGATATGGGACTGGTCAATATGGGCGGATTACGTAATATCCTGCCTAAGGGAGACATCACGGTAGGTGCTGTTTTTGAAATTCTTCCTTTTGAAAATTCATTGTGCGTCTTGACGATGAAAGGTACGGACATGAAACGTCTGTTTAAAGCAATTGCTTCTTTACATGGAGAAGGTGTAAGCGGTATCCGTTTGGAAATCAATAAAAAAGGAGAATTGCTGAATGCTACGATCGGTGGAAAACCGGTAGTGGATGACCAGCTTTATACCGTGGCTACTATCGACTATCTGGCAGACGGAAACGGACGCATGGATGCTTTCCTGCAAGCTGAAAAAAGGGAATGCCCGGAAGATGCTACTTTACGCGGATTGTTTTTGGACTATGTACGGAAGCAAACGGCGGAAGGCAAAATCATTACGTCGAAGTTGGACGGACGTATAACCGTAAAATAAGTAAAAAGGAGAATCTAAAAATATAGGATATGAAGAGATTTCAGCTATCATTATGGGTATGCCTTGTAGTGTGTTTCGGCTTTTCAACTTATGCACAGGATACCAAAGAAATTATAATTTTGCAGACAAGCGATGTGCATAGTCGCATCGAACCTATAAATCAAAAAGGCGACCGTAACTATGACGAGGGCGGTTTTGTCCGTCGTGCCACTTTCCTCGACCAGTTCCGCAAGGAACATAAAAATGTGTTGCTGTTCGACTGCGGGGATATTTCACAAGGTACGCCTTATTATAATATGTTCCGTGGCGAAGTGGAAGTCAAGTTAATGAACGAAATGGGATATGATGCCATGACTATCGGTAATCATGAATTCGATTTTGATCTGGACAATATGGCTTTACTCTTCAAAATGGCTAAATTCCCGGTGGTTTGTTCCAATTACAATCTGGACGCTACGGTGCTGAAAGATTTGGTAAAGCCATACGTTATTCTGAAACGGTTTGGGCTGAAAATCGGTGTCTTTGGACTCGGAGCGAAACCGGAAGGTTTGATTCAGGCAAATAAATGCGTCGGAGTTGTTTATGAAGATCCTATTGAAGTGTCGAACAAGGTAGCTGCCTTGTTGAAAGAGAAGGGATGCGACCTCGTTGTATGCCTGTCTCACCTAGGCATTCAAATGGATAGGGAGTTGGTTGCAAAAACACGGAATATCGATGTAATTTTGGGCGGACACTCGCACACTTTTATGAAAGGACCGGAGAATTATCAGAATGTGGATGGAAAAGAGGTACCCGTTATGCACACAGGAAAAAGTGGAGTTCGGGTAGGTCGTCTCAACTTGACTTTGAAACGTAAATGAGAATATTTCCCTTTATCTTAGTTGTTTTATTTTTTATTTTAGCCGGATCCGTTTCGAGTCCGGCCCAGAATGCTACTTCTGTTGAACCTTTGCTCTTATATAAAGCACAGCAGGATAAGAATTGCCGGCATTGGGTCGATTCGGTGATGGATAAGTTATCCTTTAAAGAAAAGGTCGGCCAGTTGTTTATCTATACCATTGCTCCGGTAAACACCAAGCGAAATTTGGAGTTATTGCGTGAGGCTATTGATACTTATAAAGTCGGCGGGCTTCTCTTTTCCGGTGGGAAGATGCAGAATCAGGTTGAGTTAACCAACCGGGCACAACGGCAGGCGAAAGTTCCTGTGATGATCACTTTTGACGGGGAATGGGGGTTGGCGATGCGTTTGCGCGGCACACCTGTGTTTCCACGGAATATGGTGTTGGGATGCATTCGTGACAATCGCCTGATTTATGAATACGGGCGTGAAGTAGCCCGTCAATGCCGTCAGATAGGTGTGCAGGTGAATTTTGCTCCGGTGGCGGATGTGAATATCAACCCGAAGAACCCGGTAATCAACACCCGTTCTTTCGGAGAAGATCCGATACAAGTTGCCGATAAGGTAATCGCTTATGCTTCCGGTCTGGAAGGAGGAGGAGTATTGTCTGTGTGCAAACACTTCCCCGGACATGGAGATACTGATGTTGATTCGCATAAAGCTCTACCCGTACTTCCCTTCACGCGCGAACGTTTGGACAGTGTCGAACTCTATCCTTTTAAGGAAGCGATTCGTGCCGGAGTAGGTGGTATGATGGTGGGACATCTGCAAGTCCCGGTCATTGAGCCGATCGGCGGGCTCCCGTCTTCTTTGTCTCGCAATGTCGTATACGACTTATTGACGGATGAACTGGCTTTTAAAGGATTGATTTTTACTGATGCGCTTGCCATGAGGGGCGTATCGGGCAATGGGAATGTCAGCTTGCAGGCATTGCAGGCAGGTAATGACATGGTACTGGCTCCACGTAATCTGAAGGCGGAAGTGCCGGCTGTGCTTGCAGCTGTTGAAAAAGGCGAACTGAGCCGGGAAGATATAGAAAGTAAATGCCGCAAGGTACTGACCTACAAATATGCGCTGGGACTTAGCAAAAAGAAGTACGTGCAATTGTCCGGCCTGGAGCAGCGGGTGAACAGCCCGCAGGCGCGCGACTTGGTGCGCCGGCTGAACCTGGCGGCAATTACCGTTCTGAATAATAAAGATCATGTACTGCCGCTACATACGGACAAAGACCAGAAGATAGCTTTGCTCGAAGTAGGCGACCCGGGTGAGACGGAAGCATTAGCAAAGCAAATGACACGTTATGCATCTCTGGTTCGTTTCCGCCTTCGTCCGAAACAGACAGAAGAAGAAAACCGTCGATTATATGATTCATTAGCTATTTATAAACGAGTTGTAGTAGCTGTCAGCGAACAACGCCTGGCTTCTTATCAGCCATTCTTTACGAAGTTTGCTCCCGATGCTCCGGTTGTCTATCTTTTCTTCACCCCCGGCAAGATGATGTTACAGATTCAGCGCGCGGTGAGCCATGCTTCGGCAGTAGTGTTAGCGCATAGCCACAATACGGATATTCAGCGTCAGGTGGCAGACGTCTTATTTGCCAAAGCCACTGCGGATGGAAGATTGTCGGCGAGTTTGGGCGGATTATTCCATACAGGTGCGGGGGTGACAATCACTCCGAAAACTCCTTTGCATTTTGTACCTGAAGAATACGGCCTTTCATCTGTGTCGTTGAAGCGGATTGATTCTGTTGC
This sequence comes from Bacteroides sp. 43_46, assembly GCF_001915455.1. Lineage (NCBI taxonomy): Bacteria > Pseudomonadati > Bacteroidota > Bacteroidia > Bacteroidales > Bacteroidaceae > Bacteroides > Bacteroides sp. 43_46. The sequence continues at coordinate 83,804 of NZ_MNQN01000131.1, forward strand.
TTTGGACGGTATCCGGCAAGGAGCCTATCCCGGTTGTCAGGTAGTAGTTATGAAAAATGGTCATGTAATGGTCGATAAAGCTTTCGGCACACATACAGGAAAAGGAAGTGCCCGCGTCGAATCATCGGATATCTATGACCTGGCCTCCCTTACGAAAACGACGGCTACCTTGCTTGCTGTTATGAAACTCTATGATAAGGGGCGCTTTAACCTGACAGATAAGATTTCGGATTATCTGCCGTTTTTGCAGCGCACCAATAAAAAGGACATAACGATTCAGGAGATCCTGTATCATCAGTCCGGTCTGCCGTCTTGGCTACCTTTCTATCAGGAAGTGATTGATAAGGATAGCTATAAAGGCCGTTTGTTCAGTGCGCGTAGAGATGCACAGTATCCGGTGAATATAGGAACAAATACGTGGGCAAATCCGAATTTCAAGTTTAAGGAAGAATATGTATCTCCAACGAAAACCGGGGATTATACCATTCAAATCTGTGATAATCTGTGGTTGAACCGATCGTTCCGCAAGGTGATAGAAGAGAAAATTGTGGAAGCACCGTTGGGGCAGAAACGTTATGTATATAGTGATATTGGATTTATCCTGTTGGGAATGCTGGTTGAACAGCTTGCGGGAATGCCAATGGAGGCATACTTGCAAAGCGAGTTTTACGAACCGTTGGGACTGGAGCGTACAGGTTACCTGCCTTTGCGTCGTCTGGCAAAGTCGGAAGTCGTTCCTTCCAATAACGACCGCTTCTTGCGGAAAGATACCCTGCAAGGATTCGTGCATGATGAGGCTTCCGCTTTCTTCGGCGGATTGGCTGGCAATGCCGGATTATTCTCTACTGCCCGCGAAGTAGCCCGTGTATATCAGATGTTATTGAACGGGGGAGAAATAGACGGCCGGCGTTATTTGAGCAAAGAGACTTGCCAGTTGTTCACTACTTCGGTTTCAAAGATAAGCCGGCGGGGACTGGGATTTGATAAACCGGATAGGGAAGACTCGAAGAAAGGGAACTGCGCTCCCGATGCTCCGGCAGAAGTCTATGGCCATACCGGATTTACCGGTACGTGCGCATGGGTGGACCCGGTTAACGAACTGGTTTATGTCTTTCTTAGCAACCGGATTTATCCGGATGTTACCAATCGCAAGTTAATTAGGCTGCACATACGCGAGCGGATACAGGAAGCGATTTATGATGCGATGAAGAAAAAGTAATCCTTCCGCACTGAACACAGGTATAAAATAAAGTGCCCTTCCGCTTATGATAGCAGAAGGGCACTCCTTATTTATTATTAATGTAATTCTGATTGTTGCCGGGCTTAGAATGACAGACCCAGACGGAAGCCGAAATTGCTCAAACCGTCTACATTGTAATGCAGTACATCAGCCTTGTTGGTACCATAGCTGTAATATAAAGCAAAGTGAAGCCCCGGTCCGTATACCCAAGGGAATACGTTGATACCGATTTCAGGAGAAGCGTAGAATCCCCAGCTATTGTCTCTTGCTTCGAGCATATTGAAGTTAGAGCGTACTTTAGCATATTCAGCACCTAATTTAGCACTGACGTAGGGTTGAACGGCTCCGCCACGATTCCATTGGTAGCGTGCGGCAGCACCGAAAGGCAACTGGAATATAGTATGTTGCTGATCGGTAGTGACATCACCACCGGCCATTTTGAATGTTTCGCGACCTACATATTCGTGGTTGCTGTGATAGTTCAGGAAAAGTCCCAAACCGATGTTGGGAGTCACGAAGTAACCACCTTCGAAGTTCATTCCCCAACCACTTGCTTTGTCGGCAAAATGATTGCTTAACGGAGCATTGAACTGCCAGTCTATATTAGCATATCCGTTGTCTGATAGCTGTGCCTTGGCCGGCATGGCGAAGGCGATAGCAATGACCGCCAAGGCCACTACCTTGAAATATATATTTTTTCTTGTTTTCATAACAGTTGTAGTTGTTTATTTGTTAGTAAGATAAGGTGACTGAGCGAATGACTGGTTGACAGCTTCTACTGCAAGAGTACGGTTGATAGCTTTGGATCCAGTGTCAAATCCGGTCAGATAGCTAGTCCATACAACGGGCAGCTTTTTGCTTTCGCCTTGTTCGGCTTTCAAGTTCACCATTTCTGTCAGGAATGAGTTGGTACTATAACTGTAAGTCACAGCGTACGGGTAGTACCAGCCGCCACCCCAGTTTCCGCCCCAGTAGTTCGGCCCCCAGTAACCGGGATAACCCCACCACCATTCAGGCTGTGAATAACTGGTGAAATAATAAGTACTTGCGATGTAGCTCACCTGAATACCCAAGTCAGCGCTTTCTTTGTTGGTTGCTGCTGCATAACCTCTGGCAATCATGTTATCCGTATAAGCTGCCAGAATTTGTTCAGCGCCTTCTCCTTCGAGATATTCCGGTTCTTTACTATCGGAGATCACCAGAATCTTGTCTGCCAGATAGAATGTAGGAACTTTGAAGTCAGCTTTCTCGTCGTGGTTAGTGTATACCAGATAGTTGTCATCCAGCTTACCCATGTCCGGGTCTTTTTCGCAGGAAGCGAGTGCAAAGACCGCCAATAAAATAGGAATTAATTTCTTCATATCTTTTATAATGTTTAGGTTATATAAAATCATCGCCCTGGTACCTTGGGGCTTTTGCTAGAAACAACAAGAAAAAAATAAAAAGGTTCGCGTGAAAAATTATTTTGCCGGAAAATTAACATCTTTCTTTTTCGGGATTCAATAAAAAAGGTAAGCTCTTTGCCGCATCAACAGCTAGTTTGCTTACCATTCATTCTTTACAGATTCTTGCTTGAAATTCCGTTTATTTAAACAGAGGTTTCAGCAGTTCCGGCATTTCCACCTTGTCAACTTCCAGTTCGCTAACCCGTTGTTTGCCTGTTGAAGACAGGTGAAAGTACATTTGCCGGCGGTCCTCGTTGCCGAGTTCCCTGACAATCAATCCTTTTTCTTCCAGTATCCGGAGCATTTTCGATGTATGTGAGGGACTTAAATCTGTACTTTTCGACAGGTTAGTTGCCGTCATTCTCTCGGTGGCGTCTTTGAGGATGCATAATATCATCGCTTCATTCAACGTTATCCGGTATACTTTTTCAAATGCAGTTTCAAAGCTCGACATGGCTCTGAACACTTCGCGCATTGCACATATTGTTTTCATATTTTGTTTGAATATATTTTATTAGTCATATCTTTTAAATAAATAGATTCACGTTCGCGTTATCCGCCCGTTCCATATACGTTGCTACGCCGCCTACCGTTACTTCGTCGAGGAGTTCTTCTTGTTTCACTCCCATGACGTCCATTGACATTTGACAAGCAATAAATTCCACTCCGTTTTCTAAGGCTTGCTGACGCAGGGATTCCAATGAATCTATTCCTTTCTTATTCATGATATACCGCATCATTTTTCCCCCTATTCCGCCCATGCTCATCTTCGAGAGTTTCAGCTTTCCGGAACTGGAAGGCAGCATCATACCGAACATCTTTCCGAAGATATCTTTTTCGGTTTTCGGCTTGTGCAACTTCTTGATAACGTTCAGTCCCCAGAATGTGAAGAAGATTGTCACCTTCTGTCCGGTAGCTGCTGCACCATTTGCGAGTACAAAAGTTGCTAAAGCTTTGTCCAAATCATCACTAAACATGATGAAAGTTTTTCCTTTGCTGTCACAAGAAGTAACAATGTTGCACGATTTTGGTTCTCCCTTTTCAATAACTATCACAGATTTTCCTCCGGAAGACTCTTTCGAAACGAGTTGGTTACCGGTTGAATTGCACCATGCGGCGGCGTCACGAGGGAACCCCGGATCAGTTGCAGTGATTTCAACGCGTTCTCCCGAAGTGAGCATGTCCATTGTCTTCTTCATCTTTAAAATCGGGCCGGGACATTGTAGGCCGCAGGCGTCTACCCGGATAGTCTTGGCTGTTTCGACAGGAGCAACTGGTTTGCTAGCCTGAACCGTTGCTTCTTGCCGTACTGTTGTCTCGTCCGTCTCATTATCATTTTCTTCGTGTATAATGATAGGAGCGGTAGCAGCGCGATATGTTTTTAGTCCGCCCGACAGATTACGGACTTTTTCAAATCCGTGCTGTGTCAGTATCCGGTAAGCAAGATACCCTCTCAATCCTACGGCGCAGAATGTATAAATCATCTTGTCTTTCGGCAGTTCGGCTATCCTGTCCCTCAGTTCGTCCAAAGGAATATTCACAGCTCCCGGCAGCGTGCCCAATGAAAATTCATCCTGTGTGCGGACATCCAGCAGGAATTTGTTTTCCATTTCGATGTCTCTCAATTCCCGCCAGTAGGCAGGTCGTGTTCTTCCGGAAATAATATCCTCCGCCACGTATCCTGCAAGAGCTACCGGATCTTTGGCAGACGAGAACGGAGGAGCATACGCCTGTTCCACTTTCATCAGGTCGTAGATTGTACCTTTATATTTTATCACAAGCGCTATTTCGTCAATCCGCTTGTCTACTCCGTCATAACCGACAATCTGTCCTCCGTACAGCCTTCCCGTTTTTTTATCGAATATGATTTTGATACTCATCGGCATGGCATTCGGATAATAACCGGCGTGCGAAGCAGGATGAATAGTAGAAGACATATAGTCGATCTCTGCCTGTCGCAACCGTTTGCCGGGTAAACCGGTAGAAGCGACCGTCAGATCGAATACTTTTGCGATTGAACTACCGATCGATCCCTCATAAGGAATTTTGGCGCCTAGGATATTGTCGGCTACGATACGTCCCTGTCGATTGGCAGGCCCGGCCAGATAGTTGAGCCACGGTTTGCCCGTAATCGGGTGGCGGAATTCGATAGCGTCGCCGATCGCATAAATCGATTCATCGGAAGTTTGTAGATAGTCATTCACAGCGATGCCTCCGGTTTCGCCGATTGTCAGTTCGGCAGCCCGTGCCAGATTCGTTTCCGGACGCACGCCGATAGATAGGATGACAATATCGGCAGGAACGGACTGTCCGTTCTTGAAAATAACTTTCAGTCCTTTCCCTTCTCTTTCGAAAGAGGCTACGGCTTGTTCCAGATACAGATTTACTCCTTTTTCCATTAAATGTTGGTGAACAAGCGAAGCCATGGAGAAATCAATGGGGGCCATTACCTGATTTCCCATTTCTACAATTGAAACTTTTGCTCCTTGTGCGTGCAGGTTTTCTGCCATTTCGAGTCCGATAAATCCGGCTCCGATGACAACGGCTCTTCGGGGAGCATGGGTATTGATATATTCTTTAATCCGGTCCGTGTCCGCTACATTTCTTAATGTGAAGATTCCGTTCAGGTCGATTCCCGGCAGGGGAGGACGTACGGGGGAGGCACCGGTGGAAATAAGTAGTTTGTCGTAACTTTCCTGATAAGTGTCCTCGCTGCTGCGGCGGACAGTAACGGTTTTTCTTTTCCGGTCGATGAAGATCACTTCATTTTCCGTACGCACGTCAACACGAAATCGTGTGGAGAATGCTTCGGGAGTCTGCACGAATAATTTCTCTCGTTCCTCAATCACTCCTCCTATATAATAAGGCAGCCCGCAATTAGCATAAGATATATACTTTCCTTTTTCCAGAAGGATAATTTCTGCGGCTTCGTCTACTCGTCTGATTCGGGCGGCAGTGGTAGCTCCTCCTGCAACACCTCCGATGATAATAACTTTCATATATTCTGTTTTTGGTGTAAATAGTTTCCTATGGAAATAACAACAGTATGAAAGAAATGTTCATGGATTCACGGAAAAAACTTATATTTGCGCACCCTGTTTTCATTCTTCTATTTTTAATATAGGTAAATTATGAGTAAAATTCTTGTTATTGACGATGAAGTTCAGATTCGTAGCCTGTTGGCGCGTATGTTGGGACTGGAGGGCTATGAAGTATGTCAGGCCGGCGACTGCAAGGCTGCTCTCAAACAGTTGGAGACACAATCGCCTGATGTGGCGCTATGCGATGTCTTTCTTCCTGATGGAAATGGGGTAGACTTGGTGCTGAACATTAAAAAGTTAGCTCCTAACGTCGAAGTGATTCTTCTTACTGCCCACGGCAATATTCCTGATGGGGTACAGGCTATCAAGAACGGTGCATTCGATTATATAACCAAAGGCGATGATAACAACAAGATTATCCCGCTGATTAGTCGTGCCGTAGAGAAAGCAAAAATGAATGTCCGGCTCGAAAAACTCGAAAAGAAGGTGGGGCAGATGTATTCGTTTGATTCTATCTTGGGCGAATCGAAAGCTTTGAAAGAGGCCGTACTGCTGGCTCAGAAAGTTTCGGTGACTGATGTCCCGGTACTATTGACCGGAGAAACCGGAACCGGAAAAGAAGTCTTTGCGCAAGCCATACATTACAGCAGCAAACGGAGTAAACAGAATTTCGTAGCGGTCAACTGTTCTTCTTTCAGCAAAGAACTGTTGGAGAGTGAAATGTTCGGTCACAGAGCCGGTTCATTTACCGGAGCATTGAAAGATAAGAAAGGGCTTTTTGAAGAAGCTAACAATGGGACTATCTTTCTGGACGAAATAGGCGAAATGGCTTTTGAACTGCAAGCCAAGCTATTGCGTATCCTCGAAACGGGCGAATATATAAAGATCGGTGACACGAAACCTACAAGAGTAAACGTGCGTATCATCGCTGCCACCAACCGCAATTTGCAGGAAGAAATCAGGGGGGGACATTTCCGTGAAGACTTGTTTTATCGTCTTTCCGTGTTTCAGGTGCATCTTCCTTCACTTCGCGAACGTGCCGGCGATATTAAGATCTTGGCTACTGCCTTTGCCAAAAGTTTCTCCGAGTGCCTTTCGTATGCCGTCAACGAAATGACTCCCGCTTTTCTGGAAGCCTTGGAACAACAACCTTGGAAGGGCAATATCCGTGAATTGAGGAATGTGATTGAGCGCAGCCTGATTGTCTGTGAAGGCGGACGGTTGGATGTATGTGACCTTCCTTTGGAGATTCAGAACAATCATTACGAATGCTCGGATGATAATGCCGGGAATTTTGAATTGGCAGCTATGGAAAAAAGACATATTGCACGAGTGTTGGAGTATACGAAAGGCAATAAGACGGAAGCTGCCCGTCTGCTGAAAATTGGGCTTACTACGTTGTATCGGAAGATAGAAGAATATAAAATCTGAAAAAAGAGGAAGTTAAGAGAGAATTTCCACGTACCTTCGGCAGTACTGAAAGAAGCTTACCCAGGCTTTGTAAGAAGATGTTTTAAACGTTCTAAAGGGTATTGCCGGAGTATCAGTCTTAGCAAATGTGAAGCTAAGTCTTCAGTATCTGTCACTAACTGTAAGTTTAGCTGTGGCACGGGGCTTGGCAGTCCCTTCGTTACTTTTTTGTACAAGGCTTGTCTTGTCAAAACGGCGTGGGCTGATGAGTCTTAAGTGGGGCTCGCTGGAAATGAGTTGTTTCACTTTTATTTGCTGCTGAATTCAATTTATAAAATTAGGAGGTGTCGCATTTATAACTTGAACTTAGGTTTCTACCAGAAAAGATTTTTCAGTTTCATATCTCATATTCTCATGTTTTTTGTATAACTAATTTGTTTTCAATTAATTAATT
>NZ_MNQN01000132.1:0-4075 GCF_001915455.1 Bacteroides sp. 43_46
ATTTTGTTTCTTATTTGTTCCTCAATTAAAACTATAAAATTTTCAACACACTGAATTTCAAATCATTATATATACTATTTTTGAGAGATTGGATTTATTACCAATATTTACAAACTGCCGCTTGCATCCAAGGAAGCCCTGTTGAATGAAACACCGGAAGTAACCTATCCTAAAGGTTTCCACCTGTTTCTGGCAAACCGTAAAAGTTCCAAATTCTATCTGATGAAGAAAGGAATGTTGCATGCATATACCTATAAATCGGACAAGAAAGTGACATTCTGGTTCGGAAAGGAGGGCGACGCTATTTTCCCTTTGCAGACCCTTTACAATAATCAGGCGGGATATGAGAATATAGAATTATTGGAAGACAGTGTGCTGTATGAATTGAGTGTCGACAAACTGCACGACCTTTATCTGGTGGATATACATATAGCCAACTGGGGGCGGAAGTTTGCCGAAAGGGAGTGTATCAAATCAGAACAGCTATTTATATCACGGCAGTTCAAGACCTCATTGGAACGCTATCAGGATTTGATTGCTGATTACCCCGATATACTTCAACGTGTACCATTAGGTATTATCGCTTCCTATCTGGGAATCTCCCAAGTTAGTCTGAGCAGAATAAGGGCGAAGATAAGATGATTTTTTATCAAATGTAAAATCCCTTTTTTACAAATGTAAAATAGAGGCTGCCGGAAATTCATGACCTTTGCAAATAAAAAAATGTTATGAATTGGATTCTTTTGATTTTGGCAGGTTGCCTTGAGCTGGTGTTTACTTTCTGCCTGGGAAAGATAAACAGGGTATTCGGAATGGAAAAATATGTGTGGTCATTCGTACTCTTGGTATCCTTATGTGTGAGTATGCTACTTCTGATAAAGGTGACCAAGACATTGCCGGTTGGTACGGCTTATGCGATATGGACAGGCATCGGTGCGGCGGGCACGGTATTAATCGGTATTTTCTTCTTTAAAGAACCTGCAAGTGTGGGACGGTTGTTCTTTATCTTCACACTGATTTGCTCCATTATCGGGTTGAAATTGGTATCACATTGATATCCGATTGTATCCTGAAAAAATAAAGTGCAGCTATAATTTGGTAGTTATGAAAACAAAGCCCATATTTGCAGCCCGAAAACAGGGGCAGGCATAAAAATCCTCATCGGAGGGTGCTATAATAGATAATTATAGTGCCGGATAAGATGAATGGTGCAAATCATTCGCTTGTCCGGCACTATTTTTTTATTGTAACAATTTAAGATAAGAGGTAAAGTATCGAAGAAACTATGAAAGAGTTGAATTTGACACAGGGGAGCGTTCCGAAAGTATTGCTGCAATTTGCAGTACCTTTCCTTATTGCCAACGTGCTTCAGGCACTTTATGGTGGGGCGGACTTGTTTGTTGTAGGGCAATACGATGATTCTGCCAGTGTGGCGGCTGTAGCTATCGGCAGCCAGGTGATGCAGACGATTACAGGTATCATCCTTGGCATTACAACGGGGACAACCGTGCTGATTGCTATTGCCACCGGAGCAAAGGATAATAGGAAAGTGGCATCTACAATCGGTTCTTCCGTATGGCTGTTTTCAATCGTAGGTGTTTTGCTGACTTTAGTCATGGTCGTGTTTCACGGGCAGATAGCCGAACTGATGCATACGCCTGCGGAAGCAATGGCTGATACGAAAAGTTATATTCTGGTATGCTCGACAGGTATTTTATTCATTATTGGGTACAACGTAGTGTGTGGTATCCTGCGTGGACTGGGCGACTCCAAAACACCGCTTTATTTTGTAGGATTGGCGTGCGTGATTAATATTGTCCTTGACTTTATTTTGGTCGGCTATTTCCATTTGGGGGCTACGGGAGCCGCATTGGCTACAATAACAGCACAGGGGGGCAGTTTTGTTATTTCGCTTTGGTTCTTGCACGGGCATGGATTCCATTTCGAGTTTACTCGGAAAGATATCCGGCTTAACAAGAACTTATCCAAAAAGATTATGGTGCTGGGAGCACCCATTGCATTGCAGGACGCGTTAATCAATATTTCATTCTTGATTATAACGGTCATTGTCAACCAAATGGGAGTCATCGCATCGGCGTCTTTGGGTGTTGTGGAGAAAATCATCGTCTTTGCGATGCTGCCGCCAATGGCGATATCGTCGGCAGTGGCAACCATGACGGCACAGAATTACGGTGCGGGACTGATACAGCGGATGAACAAATGCCTGGCTTCGGGCATTGGGATTGCCCTTGTTTTCGGTGTATCGGTTTGTGTGTATTCCCAATTCCTGCCGGAGACGCTTACCGCATTCTTTTCCAAAGATGTGGCGGTGGTGGCAATGGCGGCGGAGTATCTGCGGGGGTATAGTATCGACTGTATCATTGTAAGTTTTGTGTTTTGCATCAATTCTTACTTCAGCGGACAGGGGAATTCATTGTTCCCGATGATTCACAGTCTGATAGCGACCTTCCTGTTCCGTATTCCGTTGTCGTACTGGTTCAGTCAGATAGACAGTTCCTCGCTGTTCCTCATGGGCTTTGCTCCGCCCTTGTCGACGGTGGCTTCGTTGTTGATTTGTATTTGGTATTTGCGATATAACCAAAAGAGAATGTACTCGAAAGGCACTGCGATGCCTGCTATATCGAATTAAGTGTTTTCTAAGTGACATATATTAACTAAAATCAATTTGTATGGAGGCTTATTTGAAGAAACTCTGTTTTGAGTATAGAAGTGACAGAACTGTTGGCTCGTATGGAAATGGTGCATTTGGATAAAGGCGAGACGATTGCTTCTGCTACAATGCCCGAGCAGAGCTTGTATATTATCGTTTCCGGTATCTTGCATACATTTTCCAGTCATCAGGGAAAGGACAGGACTATTCGCTTCCTGTCGGCAGGGGATGCGATATTGTGTTACAACACAAGAAAACATTCCGTAAAAACACTGACGAGATGTGTGGCTTACTACATCAGCGAGGATAAGATTGAAGAACTGTGCGCTACGTCCATAACGTTCTCCAACCTGGTACGTCAGCTCATGGAATACCAGTTTTACTTTAAAGAAGAAATGAATGTGAATACGCGTAAACTGACAATTAGAGAAAGGTATCTTTCTCTATTGACGGAAATACCCGATATCCTGTACAGAGTCCCTCTGAAGTATATTACTCATTATTTAGGGGCTGATGTGATAAGCTTGGGGTATTTGGTGGGAAGTCAGAAATAAGAAAGCGTTTAGTTATCTATAAAACAAGGCTGATGTAAAAGCAGCCAAATTCATTGATTGAGCAAAGAGTTTGGCTACTTTCTTTATAATAGCTTTTTAAGTTCCTCTATATCAGGCAAAGCTTTCCTCAGTCGTTCGGGCATGTCAGATGCGGTTTTATAGGTAGCTACACCCATTGGTTTTTCATAGTCCCTGACGGCATATTCTACATATGCTTTATCCGCACTTTTACACAATACGATGCCGATTGACGGATTTTCATTCGGTTTGCGCACAAAATCATCAAGGACACTAAGATACATATTCAATTGTCCAAGATATGCAGTCTTGAAAGACCCTGTCTTTAGCTCAATTGCTGATTTGCATTATTTGAATAATAACGACTTAATGGTAATGTTAAATCATAACGAAGTCCACTATCTACTACATCAGCCTCAACCTTAGCGGTTTCAAGATTTAATTTCTCACCACGTTTTAAAATTTTAAAAATAAGCTTTTCATTATCTCCACCCTGTTTACTGCATAGATTTTCGATGTGCTCTACACAAGGGGTATCTATTGAAGTAAAGCCGAAGCTTTTATAAGTTTCTTTAATGCATCCACTTTTAGAAGTTCATTAGCACATAATCTTATATAGAAATAACGTTCTTCGGCAGTTTTTACCTGTGATAGAATTGTTGTGTGATGGGTAAAACCTATTTTAAAGAACTCTTCTACGGGGAAATCCTTGAAATTCGGAAGTTGCAACTGCCGAATTTCTGCTGTCTCTTTTAATTCATCAGTTGCAACTGATGAATTTGCTTCTTGCTCACTTTCAGTATTTTGTGTTTTGTCAGTTGTAACTGATGAA
>NZ_MNQN01000132.1:4098-35138 GCF_001915455.1 Bacteroides sp. 43_46
CGGGCAGTTCCATTTGAAGCTTGTTGCTAATGAAAGCAATGGCACCGGTTCCCCAATATCCATTACGTGAATTTTGAGAAATATAACGTCCTATGCCATAATACAAAGCCAATTGTTCCTTGTTTAAAAGCTTTATTGCTTGATATTGGCTCTGTAATATAACTGTCTTTATTGTTTGGACAGCTATTGTGTATTTGGTTTCTAAAAAAATATTGTTTGGCATAATATATACTCGTTAAATTACAAACAAAGGTAATACTTTTATTGGAGATGGAATAATGTTGGCAGAATAACTTACCTCAATAGTAACAAGTATAAAAAAATAATTAATTATTAAAATTTTATTTTAATAATATCATCAAGGTTTTTCTTATCATTTTGATTGATGTCGTCGAACTGAAATATGTGAAGAAGTTCCTGGCTGAAAGTTCCGTCCATACATTGACTTATTATGACATTACTTTTATAACGGAAGGAGAGGGGAGCTTTTCCATTGACAACCGTACTTATGAAGCTTTCCCTCAAGATGTGTTTTTTTCTAAGGCGGGAGAGATTCGGAACTGGGATACGCGTCATATAACAAATGGATATGCCTTGATTTTTGAGGATGAGTTTTTATCTTCCCTCCTTAGAGATTCCATGTTTGTCCGGCATCTTGCGTTTTTCAAACCGGAAAAGACATCAGCCAAACTGCATCTTCCAGACGAACTTTATACACGTGTCCTTCAAGTATTACACAATATCAAAACGGAGATTGACTCTTACAAACAGAATGATAATGACGTGCATGTTTTGAGGGCATTGCTGTATGAAGTTCTAATGCTGTTGGAGCGGGCGTATCAGAAGGCGGTTTCAAACGAAGAAATCCCCACAGATAAAGAAATCAATAATACTCATATAGACAGATTCATCCATTTGGTCGGAACCCATTTGAAGGAACAACATTCCGTTCAGTTTTATGCGGATAAACTTTGCATCACTCCCAATTACCTGAATGAAATCATAACGTCGGTAATGGGGGTTAGTGCGAAACAATACATTCAGAATAAAGTGATAGATGAGGCTAAGAGATTACTTGCTTATACAGACGCTCCGATATCGGATATTGCGTTTGAGCTTCATTTTTCAACGGTTTCTTATTTTATCCGCCGCTTCCGGCAGCATACGGGAGAAACTCCCTTGCTTTACCGTAAAAAGTATAAACCGTAAAAAGTACTATTTCTCCCTTTCTTTTTATTGCATCGGCTCTGCTCAATATCCTTACTTTTGCATCAAATAATAACCAATTAAATTATTAAATGATGAGAGATGTAGAAAAAACGGTGGGAACCATGATTGACAAGCAGAAAACAGCCTTTATCGGTTCCATAGACAGCGAAGGATTTCCCAATATCAAAGCCATGTTGCAACCCCGGAAAAGGGAAGGGATAAAAACGATTTATCTGACAACGAATACTTCGTCAATGCGTGTTGCACAATACCGGAAGAACAGTCATGCCTGTATTTACTTTTGTGATAACCGCTTCTTTCGGGGAGTAATGTTGCGCGGTACCATGGAAGTGTTGGTTGATAGTGTCAGTAAAGAGATGATATGGCAGGAAGGCGATATAATGTATTATCCCGAAGGTGTTACCGACTCCGACTATTGTGTATTGAAATTTACGGCAACTTCCGGTAGGTTTTATAGTAATTTCAAATCGGAGAGCTTTATCGTAGAATAGAACTCATAGTACATAAGAGAAATTGAGTGACAGAGCTTTTATAGTCTCAATGTACTATTTTTAAGATTGTATAAAAGAATAGCGATTTAAAAAAAACAATGAATTGGCGACTAAATTGTATCGCTCAATGCAATAATATATATAAATACAGACCTATTTCTCTTAGACGTAGTACAATTGTAACCATTCTGATTGTTTAAATATTCTTTTTTTAAGAATGGTCATTCTTTCATTCGTTTTATGTCTCCGGGCAGAATCCATTTTTGTAAAACAGATAACTTTCTTCTATCGCATCGGTTGTATCCGCTTCTAATGCATATAATATTTCCTTGCAAAATTCCAGCTGCCCGGTTCCGTTGGCAGTTACAATATTTCCGTCTCTTACAGCCTGTTTGTTGATATAGTTGGAATCGCCTGTATATTTGTCTCCGGCATACTGTTTTAAATAATCGAGTGTATTGCTGGTATGCTTAACCTCATTAAGAAAACCATGCATACCAAGAAATACAGAAGCATTGCATATTCCGGCAACTAACTTATTCTCTTTTACTGCTTTTTCTACAAGTGGAACTATTAGTTCACCTAGAGGTGAGAACCAATTCATTCCTCCAATTAATACCAAACCGGCATAATTTTCCGGCATATCGTTGAGCCCGTAATCGGGCAGCACCTTGAATCCACCTATTGAACTTACAGGTTCTTTGGTTATTGATAAAGTTTTCACTTTATAACTAATAGGATTTCCGGGCTTGACTCCCTGATTCAAACAGGTAGCTATATATGCACCTTCCCAGTCGGCGAAACCTTCTAGAATTACAAATATTACTTCTTTCATATAAACTTCTATCTTTTTGCGTGTACGAAGATACTATATTTAATTGATTGTAGAACGTTTTTATTTAATTGTTATTATCTCATGTGATGTATAACCTTTCTGTTATATTTTCCATTATCCCTTTATTAGTACGGCATCATAAACTTATGTATGAAAAGAAAATATCTTTTGATGTGCTCGGTGTGTGCAGGAGGGAGTGATAAAAAAAGCTCTGTAATTCAATGTTTACAGAGCTTTTTCCTTTTCTTAAGAAGCGGTGCGTACGGGACTCGAACCCGTGACCCCATGCGTGACAGGCATGTATTCTAACCAACTGAACTAACGCACCAAATTTTATTTAGACTAACTCATTTTATTTCTTTCCGCCTCTCTAGTAAAGAAGCGGTGCGTACGGGACTCGAACCCGTGACCCCATGCGTGACAGGCATGTATTCTAACCAACTGAACTAACGCACCAGAATTTCATTTTGTTAATCTGCATCTCTCTCGATTGCGGGTGCAAAGGTAGTTGTTTTTTGTAAATCTGCAAGCGTTTTGAGAAAAGTTTTTTTCAAGAAAAAACGAGAAGAACGTTTAGTGCCTCATTTTGAGTACTTTTGTAATGAAAAAAAATATTGTTTTTTCTTCTCTCAGGATAATGACGCTATCCGGTTGTCATAGTGACGCCATTATAATGAGATAGTGACGTTATCCGAAGACAATAGCGTCACTATCCTGAAGTTTGTCATCCTCTTCATAGAAAATAGTTCCCGATTTCTTTCTATCTGTAAGAAACCACCGTTTTTATATCAACTTTCTGCTTGAATAATTCGTAATTTTGCAATAAATCGTTATTTTTGCGGACTAAAATAAGAAAGGTGGAAAATATTCTGCCGGGAATCGTAAATTAGTAAAAAGAATGATGACAACAGCCAAACTGTTATTGCACTGTCCCGACAAACCGGGAATCCTTGCGGAAGTGACAGACTTTATTACGGTAAACAAAGGAAATATTATCTATTGTAGAAAACATCTTCTTCATGCGTATTGAATGGGAATTGAAAGACTTTCTGGTTCCCCAGGAAAAGATTGAAGATTATTTCAGAACACTTTACGGCCAAAAGTACGAAATGGATTTCCGCCTTTATTTTTCGGATGTAAAACCGCGTATGGCAATTTTCGTTTCTAAGCTGTCGCATTGTCTTTTTGATATGCTGGCTCGCTATACAGCCGGAGAGTGGAATGTGGAGATACCTCTTATAATAAGCAACCACCCCGATTTGCAACATGTAGCCGAACGTTTCGGTATTCCTTTCTATCTGTTCCCTATTACTAAAGAGACAAAAGAAGAACAGGAGCGTAAGGAAATGGAACTGCTTGCCAAACATAAAATTACATTTATCGTACTGGCACGCTATATGCAAGTGATTTCCGAACAGATGATTAATGCTTATCCGAATAAGATAATCAATATTCATCATTCTTTCCTTCCTGCGTTCGTCGGTGCGAAACCATATCACGCCGCTTTCCAGAGAGGTGTGAAGATTATTGGTGCAACAAGCCATTACGTAACGACAGAGTTGGATGCAGGTCCGATTATCGAACAGGATGTAGTGCGTATCACTCATAAAGATTCTATTGAAGATCTTGTAAACAAAGGAAAGGACTTGGAGAAAATCGTTCTCTCGCGTGCGGTACAGAAGCACATTGAACGTAAAGTTTTGGCCTATAAAAATAAAACAGTAATATTTAGCTGATGAAAGTAGCAGTCGTAAAATACAATGCCGGCAATATCCGTTCTGTGGATTATGCATTGAAACGGTTGGGGGTGGAAGCAGTGATTACTGCCGATAAAGAAGAACTCCAGTCGGCCGATAAAGTAATTTTCCCCGGAGTAGGAGAGGCGGAAACTACCATGAACCACTTGAAAGCGACAGGATTGGACGAACTGATAAAGAACCTGCGTCAGCCTGTGCTCGGAATTTGTCTCGGTATGCAGTTGATGTGCCGTTATTCTGAAGAAGGAGGAGTGGATTGCCTGAATATTTTTGATGTGGATGTGAAACGTTTTGTTCCGCAAAGGCACGAAGATAAGGTGCCGCACATGGGGTGGAATACAATCGGCAAAACGAACAGCAAACTCTTTGAAGGATTTACCGAAGAAGAATTTGTCTACTTCGTGCATAGCTTTTATGTGCCGACTTGCAACTTTACTGCCGCTACGACTGATTATATTCATCCGTTTAGTGCTGCCTTGCATAAAGATAACTTTTATGCCACCCAGTTTCATCCGGAGAAAAGCGGTAAGACGGGAGAGAAGATTCTGACGAACTTTCTGAATCTATAATAAACTATGTCACCGTTTATAATAAACTCCACCATAATTTATAATAAACTCGTTCATCGTTTATAATAAACTTTTTGAGGGGATAAAAAGCGGTGTTGAACAGATTGGAAAGAGGTAGTAATAAGAGAACTGTAAATTGTCAAATAGCAAATAAATAATAGATGATAGAAATTATTCCAGCCATTGATATTATTGACGGAAAGTGTGTACGCCTTTCCCAGGGAGATTACGACAGTAAGAAAGTATATAACGAAAATCCGGTGGAAGTTGCCAAGGAATTTGAAGCGAACGGTGTTCGCAGACTCCATGTGGTGGACTTGGACGGAGCTGCTTCTCACCATGTAATCAATCATCGAGTATTGGAACAAATCGCTACCCGTACTTCCTTAATAATAGATTTTGGCGGCGGAGTAAAGAGTGATGAAGATTTGAAAATAGCTTTCGAAAGCGGTGCGCAAATGGTGACGGGCGGCAGTATTGCCGTGAAAGACCCCGAACTGTTCTGTCATTGGCTGGAAGTGTATGGAAGTGAGAAAATCATATTGGGAGCGGACGTAAAGGAACATAAGATAGCCGTAAACGGTTGGAAAGACGAAAGCGCCTGTGAACTTTTCCCGTTCCTCGAAGACTATATAAATAAAGGTGTCCGGAAAGTGATCTGCACGGACATCAGTTGCGACGGGATGCTGAAAGGACCCTCTATTGACTTGTACAAAGAAATGCTGGAAAAATTCCCCGATCTCTATCTAATGGCCAGCGGCGGGGTAAGTAATGTCGATGACATTATTGCTTTGAACGAAGCCGGAGTGCCCGGAGTAATCTTTGGAAAAGCTCTTTATGAAGGACATCTCACCCTGCAAGACTTGAGAATCTTTTTGGATTGAGACTTTTGAAAGTCTGATTTTGAATTGTCAAACAGTAAATAAAAATAGGATTGTGTTAGCAAAAAGAATAGTACCTTGTCTGGACATCAAAGACGGACAAACCGTGAAAGGAACGAATTTTGTAAATTTGCGCCAGGCCGGTGATCCGGTGGAATTGGGACGTGCTTATAGTGAACAGGGAGCTGATGAACTTGTTTTTCTGGATATTACTGCCAGCCATGAGGGGCGTAAGACTTTTACGGAATTGGTAAAACGGATTGCTGCCAATATCAATATTCCGTTTACCGTAGGCGGTGGAATCAATGAATTAAGTGATGTGGACCGTCTGTTGAATGCCGGCGCCGATAAGATTTCTATCAATTCGTCTGCTATCCGCAACCCGCAGTTGATTGACGAGATTGCCAAGAATTTCGGTTCGCAGGTTTGTGTGTTGGCAGTAGACGCCAAGCAAACGGAAAAAGGCTGGAAATGCTACCTGAATGGTGGACGTATTGAAACTGACAAGGATCTGTTTGACTGGACAAAAGAAGCACAGGAACGTGGGGCCGGAGAAATCCTTTTTACGAGCATGAATCATGACGGAGTAAAGACCGGATATGCGAACGAGGCACTTGCCGCTTTGGCTGGACAACTTTCGGTTCCTGTGATTGCTTCGGGAGGTGCAGGCTGCAAAGAGCACTTCCGTGACGTTTTTTTGCAAGGAAAAGCAGATGCGGCACTGGCTGCCAGTGTTTTTCACTTCGGAGAAATAAAAATTCCCGAATTAAAATCGTATCTTTGCGGCGAAGGAATTACCATTAGGTAATTGTTGCGTTGCAAAAACAGGTTTTTAGGCTGCGGCGAAGGATTTGTCATAGGATAATTGCACATAATTAGCGAATAAGTAAATTAAGAACTTAAAATAAAATGGAATTGGATTTCGATAAGATGAACGGACTCGTTCCGGCTATCATACAGGACAACGAAACACGTAAAGTCCTGATGCTGGGCTTCATGAATAAAGAGGCTTATGATAAAACGGTAGAAACCGGAAAAGTAACTTTTTTCAGCCGAACAAAGAACCGTCTTTGGACGAAAGGCGAAGAGAGCGGCAATTTCCTTCACGTCGTTTCTATCAAGGCCGATTGTGACAATGATACGTTATTGATACAGGTGAATCCGGTAGGTCCGGTTTGCCACACAGGTACGGATACTTGTTGGGGTGAAAAGAATGAAGAACCGGTCATGTTTCTGAAAGCATTGCAGGATTTTATTGACAAACGTCATGAAGAAATGCCGGAAGGTTCTTATACGACCAGTCTGTTCGAATCCGGAATCAATAAGATAGCACAGAAAGTGGGCGAAGAAGCAGTAGAAACTGTCATTGAAGCAACAAACGGCACCAATGAGCGTTTGATTTACGAAGGAGCCGATTTGATTTATCACATGATTGTATTATTAACTTCAAAAGGTTACCGCATCGAAGACCTTGCACGCGAATTGCAGGAAAGACATAGCAGTACATGGAAGAAGCATTAATTCAATATAAGAACGTAGAAATACATCAGCAGGACCTCTGTGTGCTAAGTGGTGTAAATTTGGAACTGCACAAAGGAGAGTTCGTCTATCTGATAGGAAAAGTAGGCTCCGGAAAAACAAGTCTGCTCAAGACCTTGTATGGCGAACTGGACGTAATTGACGGTGATGCGGAAGTGCTGGGCTATAATATGCGCTCTATCAAACGTAAGCATATCCCGCAGCTACGCCGGAAGTTAGGCATTGTGTTTCAGGATTTTCAACTGTTGACAGACCGTACCGTGTACAATAATCTGGAGTTTGTACTTCGTGCCACCGGCTGGAAGAATAAACAAGAGATAAAAGAACGTATTGAGGAAGTGCTTGATTTAGTGGGGATGTCCAATAAAGGCTATAAAATCCCTAACGAGCTTTCCGGTGGCGAACAGCAGCGTATCGTAATCGCACGTGCCGTACTTAATTCTCCGGCTATCATTCTGGCGGATGAACCGACCGGAAACCTGGATGTAGAGACAGGTAAGTCCATTGTAGAGTTGTTGCACAACATTTGTGAAACCGGTTCGTCCGTAGTGATGACGACGCACAATCTGCAATTACTGAAAGAATATCCCGGCAGGGTATACCGTTGTGCCGAACATCATATCACCGATGTGACCGACGAATATATGCCCCGACAGAGAACAATAGAAATAGATTTAAATATAGATAACTAAAACAGTAACGAAAATGAAAGTTTTAAAGTTTGGAGGAACTTCCGTAGGTTCTGCTCAGCGAGCCAAATTGATTACCGATGGTGAACAGAAGATTGTTGTCCTTTCAGCTATGTCAGGTACGACAAACACATTGGTGGAAATTTCGGACTATCTGTATAAGAAGAATCCGGAGGGTGCCAACGAGATTATCAATAAGCTGGAGGCTAAATATAAACAGCACGTTGATGAACTGTACGCAACTCAGGAGTATAAACAGAAAGGTCTGGAAGTCATCAAGTCTCACTTCGACTACATCCGCTCCTACACTAAAGACCTTTTCACTTTGTTCGAAGAGAAAGTGGTTTTGGCACAGGGAGAGCTTATCTCTACGGCTATGGTGAACTTCTATCTGCAGGAATGTGGTGTGAAGTCAGTATTGCTTCCGGCTTTGGAATTCATGCGTACTGACAAGAACGCAGAACCGGACCCTGTATATATTAAGGAGAAACTGCAGGCACAGCTCGAACTTTATCCGGATATGGATATTTATATCACACAAGGTTTCATCTGCCGCAACGCTTATGGCGAGATCGATAACCTGCAACGTGGTGGCAGCGATTACACAGCTTCCCTGATTGGTGCAGCCGTGAATGCTTCCGAAATCCAGATATGGACAGATATTGACGGAATGCACAACAACGACCCGCGCATTGTCGACAAGACTGCCCCGGTTCGCCAGTTGCATTTTGAAGAAGCAGCCGAGTTGGCTTACTTCGGTGCAAAAATTCTGCACCCGACCTGCATTCAGCCTGCTAAATATGCCAATATCCCTGTACGTCTGTTGAATACAATGGATCCGCATGCTCCGGGGACATTAATTTCTAATGACACAGAGAAAGGGAAAATCAAAGCTGTAGCTGCAAAAGATAACATTACGGCCATTAAAATCAAGTCAAGCCGTATGTTGCTTGCTCATGGTTTCCTGCGCAAAGTATTCGAAATCTTTGAAAGTTACCAGACTTCGATCGATATGATTTGTACTTCGGAAGTCGGTGTGTCTGTCACGATAGATAACACGAAACACCTGAACGAGATTCTGGATGACTTGAAGAAATACGGTACAGTGACCGTCGACAAAGAAATGTGTATCATCTGCGTCGTGGGCGACCTGGAGTGGGAGAACGTCGGTTTCGAAGCAAAAGCGCTTGACGCCATGCGTGACATACCGGTACGAATGATTTCATTCGGAGGAAGTAACTACAACATTTCTTTCCTCATTCGGGAATGTGACAAGAAGACAGCATTACAGTCGCTGAGCGATATGCTTTTCAACAACAAATAATTCCACAAATTATATTGAGCGCTTTTACCAAACTGATAAAAGCGCTCTTTTTTAACTAACTAAACAAGTTTTTTGAGTTATGAAAGGAATATTTCCAATCGATAAGTTCCGTACTTTGCAGACACCTTTCTATTATTACGATACGAAAGTGCTGCGTGATACATTGTCGGCTATCAACCAGGAGGTTGCCAAATATCCTAACTATTCCGTACACTATGCAGTAAAAGCAAACGCCAATCCGAAAGTGCTTACCATTATCCGTGAAAGCGGTATGGGAGCAGATTGTGTGAGTGGTGGAGAAATCCGTGCTGCTATCCGTGCCGGATTTCCTGCAAGCAAAATTGTCTTTGCGGGAGTAGGCAAAGCCGATTGGGAGATTAACCTCGGACTGGAATACGGAATCTTCTGTTTCAATGTAGAATCTATTCCTGAACTGGAAGTGATAAACGAACTTGCTGCTGCTCAAAATAAGATAGCCAATGTGGCTTTCCGTATCAATCCCGATGTCGGTGCGCATACTCATGCCAATATTACGACCGGCCTGGCCGAGAACAAATTTGGAATCAGTATGCAGGATATGGATAAAGTGATAGATGTGGCAGTAGAAATGAAGCATGTCAAATTCATCGGACTTCACTTTCACATCGGTTCTCAGATTCTGGATATGGGTGACTTTATTGCCCTTTGCAACCGTGTCAACGAATTGCAGGATAAGCTGGAAGCCCGTCGCATTCTGGTGGAACACATCAATGTAGGCGGTGGCTTGGGCATTGATTACGGACATCCCAACCGTCAGGCAATTCCCAACTTTAAGGATTATTTCTCAACCTATGCCGGACAACTGAAACTGCGTCCTTATCAGACTCTACATTTTGAGTTGGGGCGTGCAGTCGTTGGCCAATGCGGTTCATTGATCTCCAAAGTGTTATATGTGAAACAGGGAGCGAAAAAGAAATTCGCTATCCTTGATGCAGGCATGACGGACTTGATCCGCCCCGCCTTATATCAGGCATACCACAAAATGGAAAACATCACTTCTGAAGAACCGGTAGAATCTTATGATGTAGTAGGGCCTATCTGCGAATCGTCGGATGTTTTCGGAAAAGCGATCGATCTGAACAAGGTGAAGCGAGGCGACTTGATAGCTCTTCGCTCAGCAGGTGCCTACGGTGAGATTATGGCTTCCGGCTACAACTGTCGTGAGTTGCCGAAAGGATATACTTCTGACGAGTTGGTGTAAATAAAATGTGAATGTAGTTTAAAAATACAGGGGAGTCGGAACAATTTTAACTGAAATCTTGTTATTTTTGTAATGAGTTCAATAAGAAACTACATTAACAACTTAATAAAAAGATACGATTATGATTTCAGAAAAATTACAAAAGGCAATCAATGAACAGATCACAGCAGAAATGTGGTCGTCTAACCTGTATTTGGCAATGTCTTTCTTCTTTGAGAAAGAAGGTTTCAGCGGTTTTGCACATTGGATGAAGAAACAGTCTCAGGAAGAAATGGGACATGCTTATGCAATGGCTGATTATATTATCAAGCGTGGTGGAACTGCAATGGTCGACAAGATTGATGTCGTTCCTAACGGCTGGGGTACTCCGTTGGAAGTGTTTGAACACGTTTACAAACACGAATGCCATGTATCTGCATTGGTAGACAAACTGGTTGACGTGGCTGCCGCTGAGAAGGACAAAGCAACTCAGGACTTCTTGTGGGGATTCGTTCGCGAACAGGTAGAAGAAGAAGCTACTGCACAGGGGATCGTTGATAAGATCAAGAAAGCCGGTGACACCGGTATCTTCTTTGTTGACTCACAGTTGGGACAACGTTGATAATAGTCTGAAAATATATTTATAATATATAGGAAGCTGTTTGGATTTATTTCCGGACAGCTTCTTTTTCATTTCATGTGTAATAGTGTGCAGATTTGCAGATGAATAATCTATTTTTTGTGTCCTTTTTCCATTGCCCCGAGATAGATCTCCAGCGAACGGGTAGAAATCTGTATCTCGCGGAAAGATACGCCCAGAGATGCGATCAGCAGAATCAAAGCCAGTCCGAAGACATAAGCGGATAATAATTGCAGTCCGATATAAATCAGAAACATACTCACTACGCAGAAAAACAGGCTTGCAATGCCCAGCCCTTGCATGGTACGTGTCAGGTTCAGTCGTTTCCGCAAGTTTTCAATCTGTGCCACGGTGATGTCCGAAGGGTTTTCCATATAGCGGTCTCGCAGCTGGCGTACAAGTTGTGCATACGATAAGAAACGATTGGTGTAAGCCAATAATATCAGTGAAACTGCGGAGAAAAGCAGAGCAGGGGTGGTGAGAGTAAGTTCTTCCATATATAAATTAAAAATCTTCCATTGTTATTGTCGATAATCAAATCCTTATGATTACAATAATAACAATGGAAGAAAAGAAAATGTTTTTTATTTCAGTACACCGAGTTCTTTACCTACTTTGATAAAGGCAGCGATACACTTGTCGAGATGTTCCTTCTCGTGTCCGGCAGAGATTTGTACACGGATACGTGCCTGGTCTTTCGGAACTACCGGATAATAGAATCCGGTTACGTAGATACCTTCCTCCTGCATACGTGCGGCATAAATCTGTGACAACTTCGCGTCATACAGCATGACAGCGCAAATAGCACTTTGTGTCGGTTTGATATCGAATCCGGCAGCAGTCATCTTGTCGCGGAAGTAATTTACATTCTCCACGAGTTTGTCATGCAGCGCATTGCTTTCTTTCAGTATCTTGAATACTTCCAGGCTTGCACCGATAATGCCCGGAGCCAATGAGTTGGAGAACAGATACGGGCGGCTGCGTTGGCGCAGTAAGTCAATAATCTCCTTACGTCCGGTAGTAAATCCTCCTAAAGCACCTCCGAAAGCTTTACCCAGCGTACCGGTGTAAATATCCACACGACCATGAGTTTTGTAGAGTTCGCTTACGCCGTGTCCGGTAGCGCCTACCACGCCGGCAGAGTGTGATTCGTCTACCATAACCAGTGCATCATATTTCTCGGCAAGGTCACAAATCTGATCCATAGGAGCTACGTTGCCGTCCATAGAGAACACGCCGTCTGTAACGATAATGCGGAAACGTTGAGCTTGTGCCTCTTGCAGGCATTTCTCCAGCTCGTTCATGTCAGCATTGGCGTAACGATAGCGTTTAGCTTTGCAAAGACGTACACCGTCGATAATAGAAGCATGGTTCAGAGAATCCGAGATAATGGCATCCTGATCCGAGAAAAGCGGTTCGAACACACCACCGTTTGCATCGAAGCAGGCAGCATATAGAATCGTGTCTTCTGTTTGGAAATAGTCGGAAATAGCGGCTTCCAGTTCTTTGTGTATATCTTGTGTTCCACAAATGAAACGAACGGAGGACATACCATATCCGCGTCGGTTCATCATTTCCTGGGAAGCTTTGATCAATCGGGGGTGATTGGACAGTCCCAGGTAGTTGTTAGCGCAGAAGTTCAGCACTTCTTTACCTTTTACAGTGATGGCAGCTTGCTGCGCACTTTCAATTAGTCGTTCTTCTTTATAAAGACCGGCTTCTTTAATTTCAGCCAATGTTTGGCTGAGAAAATCTTTCATTTTACCGTACATAGTGTTTGAGTAATTAAGTTCGATTACAAAGGACACAATTTTTATTGGAATAACCATATCTTTTTGATTAAAATCTGAAAAAAAAGTGCTTACTTTGCGCACTATTTAGCTTAATAATTTAAGTACGAAGAAAAAATGAAACACATTTTGATTATTGGAGCCACCGGACAGATCGGCTCCGAGTTAACGATGGAGCTACGTAAACGCTATGGTAACACAAACGTGGTAGCTGGTTATATCCCGGGTGCAGAACCTAAGGGAGAGTTGAAAGAATCAGGACCGGCGGCTATTGTCGACGTGACCAATGGGGAAATGATTGCGTCTGTGGTGAAAGAATACCACATTGACACAGTGTATAATCTGGCTGCCTTGCTATCAGTGGTAGCCGAATCGAAGCCGAAGCTGGCTTGGAAGATTGGCATTGATGGGCTATGGAATGTATTGGAAGTAGCGCGCGAACAGGGATGTGCCGTGTTTACACCCAGTTCAATCGGTTCTTTTGGTGCAAGTACACCTCATACGAAGACGCCGCAGGACACCATTCAGCGTCCGCGTACCATGTATGGAGTTACTAAAGTGACAACCGAGTTGTTGAGCGACTACTATTTTAATAAATATGGTGTCGACACTCGTGCAGTCCGTTTCCCGGGCATTATCTCGAACGTAACCCCTCCGGGTGGAGGAACAACCGATTACGCTGTCGACATTTATTATTCGGCTGTAAAAGGTGAAAAATTTGTGTGTCCTATCAAAGAAGGCACTTTAATGGATATGATGTATATGCCGGATGCGCTGAATGCAGCGATTACGCTTATGGAAGCTGATCCGACAAAATTGATACACCGCAATGCTTTCAATATCGCCTCTATGAGTTTCGATCCGGAGACGATCTATCAAGCTATCAAAAAGCATGTGCCGGAGTTTCAGATGATCTACGATGTAGACCCGTTGAAACAACGCATTGCCGATAGTTGGCCCGACAGCCTGGACGACACCTGTGCTCGTGAAGAGTGGGGTTGGAAGCCGGCTTATGACCTGGAAAGCATGACGGTGGATATGCTTGAAAAGCTTAGAGAGAAATTAAAATAATGAAAAAACTAATTGCAGGGGTCATATTACTCGGTTTACTGGGTGCTTGTAGCAATAAAAAAGCTAAGATTGACCCCTTCGCATCTATTACTCAAGAGGTGGATTCTATCCGGCACAAAGCCGATTCAATCCACCTGGATGAATTGCCGGAAGATCCGCAGCCTATACAGGCTGACGAATCTTTCGACGATTTCATCTATAATTTTGCTTCCGATGATGTGTTGCAACGTCAGCGTGTGAAATTTCCGTTGCCCTACTACAACGGAGATAAAAAGGCGAATATCGAGGAACGTAACTGGAAGCACGACAACCTGTTTACCAAACAGCATTATTATACGCTCCTGTTTGATAAAGAGGAAGACATGGACTTGGTAGGAGATACCTCTCTCACTTCCGTGCAAGTGGAGTGGATATTCGTGAAGACACGGATGATGAAGAAATATTACTTTGAGCGTATCAAGGGAGCGTGGATTCTGGAGGCTATCAATCTGCGTCCTATCGAACGGGATGAAAACGAGGACTTTGTGGAGTTCTTCGGCCATTTCGCTACCGACAGCCTTTTCCAGAGCCAGCGTGTGCGTGAGCCATTGGCTTTTGTTACTACCGATCCGGACGATGATTTCTCTGTGCTGGAGACTACTCTCGATTTGAACCAGTGGTTTGCCTTCAAGCCGGCATTGCCTGCCGAACGCCTTTCGAATATCAATTACGGGCAACGGAATGATGACGGATCGCCAACTAAAATCCTGGCACTGAAAGGAATCGGAAACGGGTTTTCGAATATTCTTTATTTTCGCCGGAAAGCAGGCGAATGGGAGCTATATAAATTTGAAGATGTAAGCATCTGATGATAGCGAATATAACAGTCTGCATTTATCGACATATAACGAATAGAATAACTATATAACTTTAAACGATGTATTCTCTTTTACCCTACAATACCTTCGGCATTGACGTCAGTGCCAACCGTTTCATTGAATATGCTTCGGTGGAAGAACTGAAGACGTTGATTGAGCAAGGTGCCGTTACGACACCTTTTTTGCATATTGGCGGCGGCAGCAACCTGTTATTTACCAAAGACTATGAAGGAGTGGTGTTGCACTCCCGTATCGAAGGAATCGAAGTGGCGGAGGAAGACGAGCGCTCTGTTTCCGTGCGTGTAGGCGCAGGTGTGGTGTGGGATGATTTTGTGGCATATTGTGTAGAACACGGGTGGTATGGAGCTGAAAATCTTTCACTCATTCCCGGCGAGGTAGGTGCAAGCGCTGTGCAGAATATCGGAGCCTACGGCGTGGAAGTAAAGGACTTGATAACAACCGTGGAAACGGTGAACATTCAGGGGCGGGAACGCGTTTATTCTGTTGAAGAATGTGGCTATGCCTATCGCAACAGTATCTTCAAACGTCCTGAGAACAAATCCGTTTTTGTGACTCATGTCTGCTTCCGGCTTAGTAAAGAGGAACATTATATGCTCGATTACGGAACGATTCGTCAGGAACTTGAAAAATATCCTGCGCTGACTTTGCCTGTCGTCCGGAAAATCATTATTGACATTCGTGAGGCTAAGTTGCCCGACCCGAAAGTAATGGGAAATGCCGGTAGTTTCTTTATGAACCCGATTGTGCCGAGGGAGAAGCTGGAAGCTTTACAGCAGGAATATCCGGGAATGCCCTACTACGAACTGCCGGAAGGACGGGTGAAGATTCCCGCCGGCTGGATGATCGATCAGTGCGGGTGGAAAGGGAAAGCCTTAGGTCCGGCGGCTGTACACGATAAGCAAGCCTTGGTGCTGGTGAATTGCGGTGGAGCGAAAGGTAGTGATATAATTGCGCTTTCGGATGCGGTGCGGGCTTCTGTCCGTGAGAAGTTCGGCATAGATATACATCCGGAAGTAAATTTCGTCTGAAAGAAATGAAAATAAGAATACTTGGAAGTGGAACATCGACGGGAGTCCCTCAGATTGGCTGTACGTGTCCGGTCTGTACTTCTGCCGACCCGAAAGATAACCGGTTGCGCACGTCTGCTATTGTAGAGACAGGCGATGCACGGATACTGATTGACTGCGGTCCCGATTTTCGGACGCAGGTCTTACGCCTGCCTTTTGAAAGGATAGACGGTGTGCTGATTACTCACGAACATTATGACCATGTGGGCGGGCTGGATGATTTGCGTCCGTTCTGCCGTTTCGGTTCTGTGCCTATCTATGCGGAACAATACGTGTCGGACGCTTTGCGCTTGCGTATGCCCTACTGTTTTGTAGATCATCGCTACCCGGGTGTTCCCGATATTCCTTTGCAGGAAATATCGGTCGGGCAGAAATTCTTTATAAATACTACGGAGGTCATACCTTTGCGTGTGATGCACGGGCGGCTGCCGATTCTGGGTTACCGCATCGGACAGCTTGGCTACATCACCGATATGCTGACTATGCCCGAAGAATCGTATGAACAATTAGCCGGAATAGATGTTTTGATAGTGAATGCACTACGGATAGCCCCGCATCCCACACATCAGGATTTGGAGGAGGCGTTGGCGGTTGCGCAGCGCATTCGGGCGAAGAAAACATACTTTATACACATGAGTCATGATATGGGCTTGCATGCAGAGGTGGAACGGAAACTCCCGGAGAATATTCACCTGGCATACGACGGATTGGAAATCCTTCTTTGATTTCCGGTGAAATATTTAGCAAAAGTTTTGTTTTCTTTGTAGAAATTATTATTTTTGCACTTAGCCGATAAACAGCGAATATTATGAAACTTCGTACGATAGTGAAAATAGCGATCACTTCTTCTGTTGTACTTTTGTGCGCAGGTTTCGCTTTGTACTCTTTTTTCAGGCTGTCGGCCGCCGAAGGAAAAAAGGATTTCAATCTCTACGAATTGGTTCCGCCCTCTGCTTCGGCAGTTTTTGTCACTGATGACATACTGGAATTTGTGGCGGAAGTAGACGATCTGGCTTGTAGTAAAAATCAGCAATATCTTCATGTATCCAAACTGTTTTCGTATCTGAAACAGTATCTTTATACCCTTCAGGAAGAAGCGCCTCACGGATTGAGCCGGCAAATGAATCAAATGTTGATTAGTTTTCATGAGCCGGACAATATTCATAACCAGGTGCTATATTGCAGATTGGGGGAGGGCGACCGGCAACTGATTGACCGTTTCGTGCAGAAGTATGTCTCATCTCTTTATCCACCGAAAACTTTCAAGTATAAGGGAGAGGATATAACGATTTATCCTATGGCGGACGGGGATTTTCTGGCATGCTACCTGACATCCGATTTTATGGCTTTGAGTTATCAGAAGAAGTTGATAGAAACCGTTATTGATGCTCACAAGACCGGAAAATCATTGGCGGACGATCCTACCTTTGCAGAAGCGGCCGCCCCGAAGAAAAGTCCGGCGGTTGCCACTGTTTATGCCCATTTGGAAGGTATGATGGGCTGGACGGAGTTTGATATGAAGCTGCGGGATGATTTCATTTATTTTACGGGTGTCTGTCACGAAACGGATACTTGCTTCACGTTTATGAATGTGCTTCGTCAGCAGGAATCAGTGGAAGGATTTCCGGGTGAGGCATTGCCTTCCACCGCTTTCTATTTCACTAAACAGGGAGTCACGGACTGGGCATCTCTGCTTTCTTATGGAGATATGCAGGAGACGGGCGTTCGTACCAGTGACGTGCGGAATAGGAATCGGGAGTTGTCTCATTATCTAATGGAGAATGCCGGGCAGGAACTGGTTGCCTGTCTTTTCCAGCGTGAAGATACGTTGCGGGAAGCGGCGGCGGTTCTGAGCCTGTCGGTGTCGGACGTGACGGAAGCGGAACGGATGCTGCGCTCTCTTATCAACACCGTTTCTGCCGAAGAACGGGGAAAAACACCCCTGATAACTTTTTGTTATACTGCCAATAAAGCTTACCCCGTCTATCGCCTGCCTCAAACAACGTTGTTTACGCAACTAACTGGTTTTGCCGAACCGACATCGCATACATACGCCACATTTTATGAAGGGCGTTTGCTGTTGGCGCCCGATGAAAATAGTCTGTCCCGTTACATACGCCAGTTGGATAAAGGCGAGGTGCTCAATGGAGCGATAGCATACCGGACAGGAATGGATAACTTGTCCGATTCCTACCATTTCATGTTAATGGCAGACTTCGATCATCTGTTTCATCAGGCAGCAAAGCAAATTCATTTCGTGCCGGATTTCTTCCTGCGCAACTCCGAATTTTTTCGTAATTTTATACTCTTTGCCCAGTTTACTTGTGCTGACGGAGTGGTATATCCCAATATTGTTTTGCGGTATAAATCGGAGTAAAATCCATTCGGAAAATTCATCTGAAAGGCTGTTTTTCTATACGGAAAAAGGACGTTCTCGAACAGGAATATCCTGACTGGAAGAGTGGAAAAAACTATGGAAAAACAACGGAAAACCTGCAAAAAACAAATAAAAAAATATCGCTCTTTTTTCGAAAAATAAAACTTCTGAAACGCCTTCTGGCAGGGCGCGAAAACCGAACCATAACCGAACCATAAGCCAAGAGAAGAGAAGAGAGTATAAGAGAAAGAATAGAAACAGAAAGAAAAAGAAAGATAAAACTGCTGTTGCTGTTGCTGGTTGAATTTTTTTCGGGGGAACTGCTGTTGCTGATATTGCTTTGTTTCTTCCGTAAGTCATGGGCGGATTTTTCCCGTCCCGCAGCGGAGCGTCGTCCGGCCCCGGGATGAAGAACGCTTAGCCCACGGCGGAATCTTTACAAAGTGCGGGTATAAAAAAACTCCCGGCAAGAATCATTCTCACCGGGAGTTTTTTTATCTGTATCGTCAAGCGGAATACTTTCGGCTTAGAAAGGCAGATCGTCCTTGGCATCACCCGGAGTAAATTCCGGAGTAGCGGCAGGAGCCGGAGGAGGAACGGGAGCACCCGGAGCCATTGGAGCACCTGCGCCTACACGCTCCACTTTCCATGCACGGATACTGTTGAACCAACGGTCGTTCCACTGGCGGGCGTCAACGTCGAATGATACGGTCAGTTCTTCGCCCATTTGAATGTTGAACTGCTCGATTTTGTCTGCGCCAAACACGTCGAAACACATTTTACGCGGATATTGGTCATGGTTTTCGATTACGTACTCTTGTGATTTCCACTCGTTGCCGCTAGTTTTTGAAACTCCGCCTCTCGGAGAGAGGATAGCGATGATTTTTCCTGTAAATTCCATTGCAATAATTTTAAATTCTGCGGCGAAGTTACAATTTTTTAGTAATATCCTTCACACAAAGCCTGTTTTTTTCTTTTGTTTTTATTGGGTAGCCCCAATCTTTTTTCGTAACTTTGTGCGATAGAACATTTAAAACTTAAATACACGAAAATATATGAAATTTATCGTTTCAAGTACTGCTCTTTCCAGCCATTTACAGGCTATCAGCCGTGTGATTAATTCAAAAAATGCGCTGCCTATTCTCGATTGTTTCCTCTTCGAACTGGAAGACGGAACATTGTCTGTGACTGTATCTGACAGTGAAACTACAATGGTTACTACCGTAGAAGTGAATGAAAGCGATACCAACGGGCGTTTTGCCGTAGTAGCGAAAACTTTGCTCGACGCACTGAAAGAAATTCCGGAACAACCTCTCACGTTCTTGATCAATCCGGACAACTACGAAATAACAGTGCAGTACCAGAATGGGAAATACAGCCTAATGGGACAGAATGCGGACGAATTTCCGCAATCGGCTACATTGGGTGACAACGCAGTTCGTGTGGAAATGGAAGCGGAAGTGTTGCTGGGGGGAATCAACCGCTCGGTCTTCGCTACTGCCGACGACGAACTCCGCCCGGTGATGAACGGTATTTATTTCGATATTACAACAGAAGATATCACAATGGTGGCTTCGGACGGCCACAAGCTGGTACGTTGCAAGACGCTGGCTGCCAAAGGTAACGAACGTGCTGCTTTCATCCTTCCCAAAAAACCGGCTACATTGCTCAAAAACCTTCTGCCGAAGGAACAAGGCTCTGTGACGATCGAATTTGATGAACGCAACGCTGTGTTTATGCTCGATAGCTATCGCATGGTATGCCGTTTGATCGAAGGACGCTATCCGAACTACAACTCTGTAATTCCGCAGAACAACCCGCATAAAGTGACGGTCGACCGGCAACAGCTGATCGGAGCTTTGCGCCGTGTGTCTATTTTCTCGTCACAGGCCAGCAGCTTGATTAAACTTCGTATGCAGGAGAACCAGATCGTGATTTCCGCACAAGATATCGACTTCTCCACTTCTGCCGAAGAAACACAAGTCTGCCAGTATGCAGGTGCGGCAATGAGCATCGGATTCAAGTCTACATTCCTAATCGACATTCTTAACAATATTTCGGCAGACGAAGTTGTTATCGAACTTGCCGATCCTTCACGTGCCGGTGTCATCGTACCGGTGGAACAGGAAGAAAATGAAGACCTGCTGATGTTGTTAATGCCGATGATGTTGAACGATTAATATACATTTCACGACAGAGGACACGGAGGACACAGAGGATAATTTGAATGACATTCCTTTCATTTACTCTCTATGTCCTCCGCGTCCTCTGTTGTGAAACAAAATGAATAAAAATGAAATTAAATCTGAAAAACCCTATTGTCTTTTTCGATCTTGAGACGACAGGAACCAATATCAACACAGACCGAATCGTTGAAATCTGTTATTTGAAAGTTTACCCGAACGGGAATGAGGAAGCGAAAACTCTGCGTATCAATCCCGAAATGCACATCCCCGAAGCATCTTCCGCCGTGCATGGCATTTATGACGCTGACGTGGCAGATTGCCCGACTTTCAAGGAAGTGGCAAAGAATATTGCCCGTGACATTGAAGGATGCGACCTGGCCGGATTCAATTCCAACCGTTTTGATATTCCTGTGCTGGCAGAAGAATTTCTGCGTGCCGGGGTGGACATTGATATGAGCAAACGTAAATTTGTGGATGTACAGGTGATATTTCATAAAATGGAACAACGTACCCTGTCCGCAGCCTACAAGTTCTATTGCGAGAAAAATCTGGAAGATGCGCACACTGCCGAAGCGGATACACGGGCTACATACGAGGTGCTGAAGGCACAGCTCGACCGTTATCCGGATCTTCAGAATGACATCGCATTCCTTGCCGATTATTCCAGTTTCAGCAAAAACGTAGATTTTGCAGGACGTATGGTTTACGATGATAATGGAACGGAAGTGTTCAACTTCGGAAAGTATAAAGGAATGTCGGTAGCCGAGGTGTTGAAGAAAGACCCCGGATATTACAGTTGGATTTTGAATAGTGATTTCACGCTGAATACGAAGGCGGCCTTGACTAAGATCCGCTTGCGTGAAATGAGTAATTTGATTACGAAATAATGCTAAAAGGAAAAAAGATAATTCTTGGAATTACCGGCAGTATTGCCGCATATAAGGCTTGCTATATCATCCGCGGACTTATCAGGCAAGGAGCGGAAGTGCAGGTTGTGATTACTCCGGCGGGAAAAGAATTTATTACTCCCATTACTCTATCGGCCTTGACCAGCAAACCGGTCATCAGTGAATTCTTTGCCCAACGTGACGGAACGTGGAACAGCCACGTTGACCTCGGACTGTGGGCAGATGCGATGCTGATAGCTCCCGCCACTGCCTCTACCATTGGCAAAATGGCAAACGGGATAGCTGATAATATGCTGATAACGACCTATCTTTCGGCGAAAGCTCCGGTGTTTGTAGCTCCGGCTATGGACCTCGATATGTATGCTCATCCTGCCACTCAGAAGAATCTGGAGATACTTCGTTCTTACGGCAATCATATTATCGAGCCGGGTACGGGTGAGCTTGCCAGTCATCTTGTAGGGAAGGGACGTATGGAGGAACCGGAGAATATCATCCGTGTGCTGGATGAATTTTTTTCTGCAAACGGTGAGCTGCAAGGTAAGAAAATAATGATTACAGCCGGGCCGACTTATGAGAAGATTGACCCTGTCCG
This sequence comes from Bacteroides sp. 43_46, assembly GCF_001915455.1. Classification (NCBI taxonomy): domain Bacteria; kingdom Pseudomonadati; phylum Bacteroidota; class Bacteroidia; order Bacteroidales; family Bacteroidaceae; genus Bacteroides; species Bacteroides sp. 43_46. Next base: position 26,142 of record NZ_MNQN01000132.1, read on the forward strand.
TTTTATCGGCAACTATTCTTCCGGAAAAATGGGGTTTGCCCTCGCGGAAGAATGTGCACGTCGTGGAGCGCAGGTGACACTGATAGCGGGACCCGTGCAACTGAAAACACAACATTCCCGCATTCGTCGCATTGATGTAGAGTCTGCCGGCGAAATGTCGGTAGCGTCGAAAAAATACTTTGCCGAAGCCGATGCGGGTATTCTTTGTGCGGCAGTAGCCGATTTCCGTCCGGAGGTGGTAGCCGATAAGAAAATTAAACGTGAGAAGGAGGAAGAACTGACTCTGCATCTTCAGGCAACCGAAGATATTGCGGCAAGTCTGGGAGCGTTGAAAGGTAAGAATCAGTTGTTGGTAGGCTTTGCCCTCGAAACGAACAATGAACAGCAGAATGCCGAAGGAAAGCTCGAACGCAAGAACTTCGACTTCATTGTACTTAATTCGCTCAATGATGCGGGAGCCGGATTCCGTTACGATACGAATAAAATAAGTATAATAGACAGAAAAGGCCGTACTGACTACCCCCTGAAATCAAAAACGGAAGTAGCTCAAGATATTATCGATCGTCTGTCTGATGAATTGAAACTCTTAACTCTCAACCCTTAACTTTCACTGATTCAAATGTTACGTTCATTATACATTCAGAATTACGCATTGATAGAGAAACTGGACATCAGTTTTGAAACAGGCTTTTCCGTTATAACAGGTGAAACGGGGGCCGGAAAGTCAATTATTCTGGGAGCAATCGGTCTGTTGCTTGGGCAGCGGGCGGATATGAAGGCCATTCGCCGGGGGGCTTCCAAATGTGTAATAGAGGCACGTTTTGATATTTCAGCGTATGGTATGCGCCCGTTCTTTGAGGAGAACGAGCTGGAATATGATGAGGAGTGCATCTTGCGCCGTGAAGTGCAGGCATCCGGTAAAAGCCGGGCATTTATTAATGATACTCCCGCATCTTTGGTGCAGGTAAAAGAGTTGGGCGAACAGTTGATTGATGTACATTCGCAACATCAGAACCTGTTGCTCAATAAGGAAGGGTTTCAGTTGAATGTGCTCGACATTCTTGCACATAATGATGCGGCACTGGAGAAATATCACTCTCGTTATGCCGGGTGGAAACAGACTGAAAGAGAGCTGTCCGAGTTAATGGAACTGGCTGAGAAAAGCCGTGCCGATGAAGATTATATCCGTTTTCAACTGGAGCAGCTTGAAGAAGCTCATCTTGCCGAAGGAGAGCAGGAGGAACTGGAACAAGAGGCTGAAATGTTAAGTCATGCGGAGGAGATCAAGGCGGGGCTTTATCGGGTGGAACAGTCTTTTGCTTCGGACGAAGGAGGATTGCTTTCCTATTTAAAGGACAGTCTCAATACGCTGAATAACTTGCAAAGAGTTTATCAGCCTGCCAAGGAACTTGCCGAACGTATGGAAAGTGCCTATATCGAACTGAAAGATATTTCGCAGGAGGTATCTTCGCAAGGTGAGTCTATCGAGTTCAATCCTACAAGGCTGGATGAGGTGAACGACCGTCTGAACATGATCTATTCCCTGCAACAGAAACACCGTGTGCAGACACTTGAGGAGCTGATTGCTTTGACGGAGGAATATCGTGGCAAGTTGTCCGATATCACTTCTTACGATGAGCGCATTGCCGAACTGACAGAACGTAAGGAAGAACAATATAAACAGGTCAAGCAGCAGGCGGAAGTGCTGACCAAAGCCCGTGCAGCGGCTGCGCGTGAGGTGGAAAAACAGTTGGCAGCCCGGTTGGTACCGTTGGGAATGCCGAATGTCCGTTTCCAGGTGGAAATGGGGTTAAAGAAAGAACCCGGATTACAGGGAGAAGATACTGTCAGCTTCTTGTTTTCTGCCAACAAGAACGGTGTGTTGCAGAACATTTCTTCCGTCGCTTCGGGAGGTGAAATAGCGCGTGTCATGCTGTCTATCAAAGCAATGATTGCCGGAGCCGTGAAACTGCCGACTATCGTATTTGATGAGATTGACACCGGAGTATCCGGTGAAATAGCCGACCGCATGGCAGACATGATGCAGGAAATGGGCGAACAGAACCGTCAGGTTATCAGTATCACTCACCTGCCGCAGATAGCTGCCCGGGGAGGGGCCCATTATAAAGTATATAAGAAGGACAGCGATACGGAAACCAACAGCCACATCCGACGTCTCACCGACGAGGAACGGGTAGAGGAGATTGCACACATGTTAAGTGGTGCTACATTGACCGAAGCTGCTCTTAGCAATGCCAAAGCCCTGCTTGCCCGCAACTGATAAATAGTAAATTATAAAACAGTAAATTAACATAGATGCTTGATAAAAGTGAAATGATTTTCGGCGTTCGTGCCGTGATAGAGGCCATTCAGGCTGGTAAAGAGATTGATAAGATTCTGGTAAAGAAAGACATTCAGAGTGATCTTTCCAAAGAACTTTTTGCAGCTTTGAAAGGTCTGCTGATACCCGTTCAGCGTGTTCCGGTGGAGCGTATTAACCGTATCACCCGGAAAAATCATCAGGGTGTGGTGGCTTTCATTTCATCCGTGACTTATCAGAAGACGGAAGATCTCGTTCCTTTCTTGTTCGAACAAGGGAAGAATCCGTTTTTCGTCATGCTTGACGGAGTGACCGATGTACGCAATTTCGGTGCAATTGCCCGTACCTGTGAATGTGCAGCCGTAGACGCTGTGATTATTCCGGCTCGTGGCAGTGCTTCTGTGAATGCGGATGCTGTGAAAACTTCTGCAGGGGCATTGCATACCCTTCCGGTATGTCGTGAGCAAAATCTGCGTGCGACTCTGCAATACTTGAAGGATAGTGGTTTCCGTATTGTTGCTGCTACGGAAAAAGGAGACTACGACTATACGAAAGCTGATTATACAGGACCGTTATGCATCATTATGGGTGCGGAAGATACGGGAGTCTCTTATGATAACCTGGCACTCTGTGACGAATGGGTGAAGATACCGATGTTGGGAACAATCGAATCCCTCAATGTGTCTGTTGCTGCCGGTATCCTGATTTACGAAGCTGTGAAACAAAGAAACAACGACTGATATGAAGAAGATTTTAATCCTACCTTTGGTGCTTTTCTTTCTGGTACAGGGAAGCATGGCACAAACCCCTAAATGGGTGGAGAAGGCGAAACGCGCAGTTTTCTCTGTGGTGACTTATGACAAGAATGATAAGATGCTGAACACCGGGAACGGATTTTTTGTATCCGAAGACGGATTGGCTTTATCTGATTATAGCCTTTTTAAAGGAGCGGAACGTGCGGTGGTTATCACGGCGGACGGCAAGCAAATGCCGGTAGACGTGATACTTGGAGCTAATGATATGTACGATGTTATTAAGTTCCGTGTAGCCATTACCGAGAAGAAAGTTCCTGCGTTGAACGTGGCAAAAGCTGCTCCGGAAGTGGGAGCCGATGCATGGATGCTTCCTTATTCGACACAAAAGAGTATTGCTTGTGTATCCGGTAAAGTGAAAGATGTCTCCAAAGTGGCCGGAGAATATCATTATTATACGTTGGGTATGCAGATGAAAGATAAAATGGTTAGTTGCCCGGTGATGAATGCGGAAGGACAGGTATTCGGTATTTCCCAGAAGTCCTCCGGAATTGATACGGTGACTACTTGTTATGCAGCAGGGGCCGCTTTTGCCATGGCACAAAAAATCAATGCGCTTTCTTTGGGTGATGCTGCGCTGAAAAGTATCGGAATCAGGAAAGGACTGCCCGAAGTGGAAGATCAGGCATTGGTTTACTTGTTTATGGCTTCTTCACAAATGACGGATGAAGAGTACGGCAAACTATTGGATGATTTTATCCGCCAGTTCCCGAACAGCACGGACGGGTATATTCGCCGTGCCAATTATTATGTAACTAAGGGACAGGAAGACCAATCTTGGTTTGACAAGGCGGTTGCCGACTTTAATAAGGCATTGAAGGTAGCACAGAAAAAGGATGATGTGTATTACAACATTGCCAAGTTGATGCATGCTTACCAATTATCGAAGCCTGAGAAGACGTATAAAGACTGGACGTATGACACGGCTTTGAAGAATCTCCGCCAGGCAATCGCTATTGATCCGCTTCCTGTTTACACTCAGCTGGAAGGGGATATTTTGTTTGCCCAACAGGACTATGCAGGTGCTTTGGCTGCTTATGAGAAAGTGAACGCCAGCAATATTGCTTCTCCTGCTACCTTCTTTAGTGCCGCTAAAACCAAGGAATTGCTGAAAGCGGATCCGAAAGAAGTTATTGTATTAATGGATAGTTGTATCGCCCGTTGTCCGCAACCGGTTACTTCCGCGTTTGCTCCTTATCTTCTGGAACGTGCACAGATGAATCTGAATGCCAATCAGGCGCGTAATGCGATGCTCGATTACGATGCTTATTTTAAAGCAGTCAACGGACAGGTGAATGATATGTTCTATTATTATCGAGAACAAGCTGCCCTGAAAGCACGCCAGTATCAACGTGCATTGGATGATATTGCCAAGGCGATCGAACTGAATCCGAAAGACCTGACTTATAAGGCAGAGCAAGCAGTGGTAAACCTGCGTGTGGGACGGTATGAAGAGGCTGTTCAAATATTGAATAATATATTGAAAGAAGATCCGAAATATGCCGAGGCCTATCGTCTGCTCGGACTTTGTCAGATACAGTTGAAGAAAACGGATGAAGCTTGCGGCAATTTCAATAAAGCAAAAGAACTGGGTGATCCGAATACGGATGATCTGATAAAGAAATATTGCAAGTAAAGATTGCTTTTTTCGAAGATATAAAAATGAACCCCTGCCAGCTTTCTCAGTTGGCAGGGGTTCTTCGTTTTTTGGGGGACATTTCTTTAAAACTCTCTCTCTTTTCTGTTTTTCCCCACACTTGTTAAGTTCAGGTTATAGGTCTTAATGATATATAGGTTTGATCATTCTACGTTTGCTTTTTATATAATAAATGCAGGGGATTGGGAAATACTGCATCGTATTAATTATTTTTTTTAGAAAAAATCTTTTTCTTATATTTGTGCTATATAAAAATTGATAGTCAAATGAAAAAACCTTTGTTGTTATTATTGTGCCTGTTTACTGTAATAGGCTATGCCAAAGACCCGCACATTAAGGCTGTTTATGCCTTAATAGAGCGAGTCACACCCGGATATGGGAAACAGATCAAACTGCAATTGATCGACCCCGCCAATGGAGAGGATGTGTATGAAATCTCATCAGAAAAAGGGAAAGTCCTTTTGAAAGGGAATAATGCCATAGCCCTGTCCACTGCATTTAACCAATATCTGAAATATACGTGTAACGCGCATGTTTCATGGTTGGGTAATCAATTAAACTTACCTGAAAATCTTCCGCTTCCCCAAAAGACTATCCGTAATACGATCAATGGTAAATACAGGGTATACATGAATTATTGTACGGTCAGCTATACTGCTGCCTATTGGGATTGGGAACGTTGGCAACGCGAAATAGATTTCATGGCTATGAATTCTATCAATATGCCTTTGGCAACAGTAGGATTGGAAGCTGTATGGTATAACACGTTATTGAAACATCGGTTTACGGATGAAGAAGCACGCCGTTTTTTAGCCGGTCCGGGACATGCTGCCTGGCAATGGATGCAAAATCTGCAAAGTTATGGAGGTCCGCTGCCTAAATCTTGGATCGATAAACATATTATCTTAGCTAAAAAGATAATAGACCGTGAAAGGGAATTAGGTATGACACCGATCCAACAAGGATTCTCCGGTTATGTTCCTCGTGAATTGAAAGATAAATATCCTGAAGCTAAAATTCGCCTGCAACCCGGTTGGTGCGGATTTAAAGGAGCAGGACAGCTTGATCCTACCGATGCGTTGTTTGCAACATTAGGCCGTGATTTTTTAGAGGAAGAAAAGAAACTTTATGGCACGTATGGAATATACGCAGCAGATCCGTTCCACGAGAGTGCACCTCCTGTCAATACTCCGGAGTATTTAAGCGCAGTAGGGCATGCCATATATAAATTAATCAAAGATTTCGACCCGAAAGCTAAATGGGCTATGCAGGCATGGAGTTTGCGGGAACCGATTGTAAAGGCTGTTCCTCAGAATGATCTGATTATTCTGGACTTAAATGGAGAAAAGATAAAGGGCCGCAAAGGCTTTTGGGGATACCCGGCTGTGGAAGGAAATTTGCATAACTTCGGCGGGCGTATTAATATGCATGGAGATTTGCGTTTGCTGGCCTCCAACCAATATATGACGGCTTTAAAACAGTATCCCAATGTTTGTGGCTCCGGTTTGTTTATGGAAGCTATTGAACAGAATCCTGTATATTATGATTTGGCATTTGAGATGCCTTTGCATAAAGGGGAAGTAGCCATTGAGGAATGGCTTAAGCAATATGCCAACCGACGTTATGGGGCTGTCTCTCCCTCGGCTCAGCAAGCTATGATTTGTTTATTGGAGGGACCTTATCGTCCCGGTACAAATGGTACCGAACGAAGTTCTATCATTGCTGCACGTCCTGCTCTTAATGTAAAAAAATCAGGGCCTAATGCGGGATTGGGAATTCCATATTCTCCTTTATTGGTCATTCAGGCCGAAGGTTTGTTACTCAAAGATGCCGATAAACTGAAGAATTCTGAACCTTATCGTTTTGATGTGATAGATGTCCAAAGGCAAATGATGACCAATATGGGACAAGTTATCCATAAAAGAGCTGCCGAAGCTTTCCTGAATAGAGACAAAGAGGCTTTCGCTTTGCATAGCAAACGCTTCTTGCAAATGCTGGAAGATGTGGACGAGCTGCTTCGTACACGTCCTGAATTTAATTTTGACCGTTGGCTGACATCTGCACGAAGTTGGGGGGATACGGAAGAAGAAAAGAACCTGTTAGAATATGATGCCACTTCCTTAGTCACTATTTGGGGGGCAGACGGAGATCCTTCTATTTTTGATTACTCATGGAGAGAATGGACGGGACTTATTAAAGGGTATTATTTGCCGCGTTGGACGAAGTTTTATGCCATGCTTCAGGAACATCTCGATAATGGAACAACCTATTCGGAGGAGGGATTACGTCAGACGCATGGACGAGAGGCTTTCCGTGCCAATGATTTTTATAGTAAACTGGGGGATTGGGAGTTGCAATTTGTATCTACCCCCAATAAGGCACGTACTCCAATTGTACAAGGGGATGAAATAGAAATTGCCGGTCGGATGTATAAGAAATATACTGCTTTGGCCAAAGAATATTACCAGGACTTCAAAGCGGATGCAATCAAAGACGGTAAAACGTATGAGAATCTAGGGGAATAATTTCTATATACCCACACATAAAGAGAGAGGATAAATCATTTACTTAATAATGTTTATCCTCTCTTTGTTTATGATATTATAACTGAATAAGGCAGGGGTTATTGAGATTACAATTTGCATATTTTCTGGAAGAATATCTGATTTTCATGTAAAACAGTAAGTATTCCATAAATAGTATGTTCGGTTTAATGAAAATCTTGTATATTCCGTGATATTTTCACTCATTAATATAATATGAAATGAATTATGAAGAAAAATCGATTTTCTACTTGTGCAAGCAACTATATTGATTGTTTGCGAAAGGAGGGCCGTTATTCTACGGCCCATGTGTATAAGAATGCGGTCCGTTCTTTCTCGCAGTTTTGTGGTACGCAGTCTATTGAGTTTACCAAAATAAACCGCGAAAACTTAAAAAGGTATAGCAATTACCTGACGGCCTCCCGTTTAAAGCCAAATACGATATCTACGTATATGCGTATGTTGCGTTGTATCTATAATAGGGGAGTGGATGCTCGTCAGGCTCCGTATGTACATGGCTTGTTTCGTGATGTGTTTACCGGAGTTGATACCCGCCAGAAGAAAGCACTTCCTTTGAGTGAGCTTCATACGTTGCTTAACAAAGATCCGCAGACGGAGACACTTCGCCATACGCAGGCCATTGCTAATTTACTGTTTCAGTTTGGTGGTATGCCTTTCGTTGATCTGGCTCATCTGGAGAAGTCAAATTTGAATCAGGGGCTCTTGAAGTATAACCGTATGAAAACCGGTACTCCCATGAGTGTGGAGATTATAGATTCTGCTTATGAGTTACTTTCTTTGCTTCGTAATAATCATAGTTCATCTTGTTCCGACCGTCCCGATTATCTTTTCCATATATTGAGTGGAGAGTATAAAAGGGGGGAAGAAGGTGCGTATCGCGAGTATCAGTCTGCATTACGGAAATTCAATAATCATCTGAAAAGTTTATCCCGTAAGCTGAGGTTGCATTCGTCTGTAACATCTTATACTTTACGGCATTCCTGGGCTACTACTGCTAAATATAGGGGTGTTCCTATTGAGATGATCAGTGAGTCACTAGGGCATAAATCAATTAAGACAACTCAGATTTATTTGAAAGGTTTCGAATTGGAAGAACGCACAAAAGTAAATAAACAAAATTATTATTACGTTAGAAGATTTAAAATAGCCTGAAGGAAAAGGTTTAAAATGCTAAGATTTAGGGGCTTAGTATTACTGTTACTTCTTAAGTAACGGAAATTTATTCGGTGCAAAGATAGGTAAAAATACTAATAGCATACAAGTAAAAACTTCTTTTTTTCCTTTTTCTCTTAAATACATAATAAAAAAGTATCTGAACATGAAGATTTTGCTTTCATGCTCTATGACCTTTTATTGCCTAATTTCGGAATACTTTCATATCGAATATTAGGTTTCCATATCGTCCCACCCTCATCGCGGTTCATTTTCCTTTTTTTGTTGTTAGCTGCTGTCTGCAAATGCATGATCCGTTACTTAAGAAGTAACAGATAAACATGGGGTAAAAAAATATGATTTTTCAAGAAAAGAAATCAGTAAATGCCGGGCCTAGTTGTGGGACAGGGGAAGGCGTAGCACACTCAAAACGTTGGTATGTCGCTCTCGTTCGTATGCATCACGAGAAGAAGGTATCCGAACGTTTATCCA
>NZ_MNQN01000132.1:35258-35735 GCF_001915455.1 Bacteroides sp. 43_46
AATTCCCGACGAGCAAATGGCCCGTTTCCGTTTCATGCTCGATTATTCTGATGAAGCCGTCTGTATGAATGACTCTCCTTTGGCCCGTGGTGAGAAGGTCCGTGTCATAAAAGGTCCTTTGAGCGGTCTTGTCGGCGAACTGGTGACTGTCGGTGGCCGGAGTAAGATTGCCGTCCGTTTGAATATGCTCGGCTGTGCCTGTGTCGATATGCCGATCGGTTATGTAGAACCTATTCACTTAATCAATGATACTTCGAAAGTTTAGTGTTTTGTTATTGATCCTTCTGTCGGGATCATCTCCTCTTTTCGCTCAGAGTATGAGCGATTCCCAGGTACTTGAATATGTGAAGGACGGTATCCGTCAGGGTAAGGAACAAAAGCAGCTGGCCTCCGAACTGGCCCGCAAGGGTGTAACCAAGGAGCAGGCCCTGCGTGTGAAGCAGCTCTATGAGCAGCAGAACAACGTGAACGCTTCCA
>NZ_MNQN01000133.1:0-43840 GCF_001915455.1 Bacteroides sp. 43_46
CAACCCTGACAACTGGCCTAAGCAAGACGCGCCATGTGTGCTCTCACTGATAAACGTACTCCAGGCAGACGGAAGTTGCAACATTCTTAGGGTATGCCCCGTTGGTGCTGTATCAAAAATGATATGATCGTATTCCCTTTGTTTGGCTTCATCGGTGATAAAGTCCGAAAATTCATTGAACGCTGCGATCTCCACCGTACAAGATCCGGAAAGTTGTTCTTCCATATTCCGGATTACACTTTCCGGCAATTTCCCACGATAGGGGGAAATCACGCTTTCCCGGTATTCTGCGGCGGCCTTTTCCGGATCGAGGTTTACAACCACGAGGCCGGGTACTTCGGATATATCCGTACCGTGCCCGTTTAATTCCTGCCCGAACACGTCTTGCAGGTTAGAGGCCGGATCTGTACTTATCAACAATATTTTTTTACCAAGATCCGCAAGACCGACAGCCGTAGCGCAAGCGATAGAAGTTTTACCTACGCCACCCTTACCAGTGAAAAACAAATACTTTGTCAGTTGTATATCGGATAAATTAAAATTCTTCATAATCTCATTATTTAATAATTGGAACAATATCTAAATTACCCCCCGTCCATTCGCTTAATTACCCCCCGTCCATTCGCTTAACTGCTTGTTGGTCGGATACCCCTTTGTAACCACTATCTCGCCCTCTACTATGGTAATCGGCAGACCGTCCGCACCCTCTTTCATCAAATAATCATTAACCGTTTTATTGCTGACATAAAGCTGCGGTTCATCTCGCAAATTATGGCGTTCAACAATGATTCCCTGTCTTTTGAGAGTTTCCAGAACAGCCGCAATCCTCATAAGGTCAGGGTTGATATTCGGGCCACACAATCCGGTAGGACAACACATCGCCGGGTCAAAAATTTCTATCTTTTTCATATTCTGTTTTATTTTAATTATAAGTAATTGATATATGCGTAATAAATACCGACTGCAATAAACAAGGCGGCAACCATTTACCTATTCCGGCAACGCTGTACGCCAATATCCACGCAACCAGGACAACAGGCAGGCCGGTAGCCACAGCATAGACAACGGGCAAAAGGTAGCCCCCCGGTTCTGTTGCCGACATGGGTATGAGCATCCCGAAATAAAACAGTCCACTAGTAGGGCAAAACGCCAGGGCGAAAAGCACTCCAAGCAAAAGACTGCCTAAATTTCCCTTTAACTTTTCGGTCCTTCCGGTTCCTGAAAAACCAAATTTTGGCAGGTTCAAACGATCTCCGAAAAGCATGAATATCCCTACAAATATCAAGACCGGAGCGATCAGCATCTCACTGTATTCGTTTATACCTTTCTGTAAGGAAAACATACTCGATCCCTCTTTCAGTATGGAGATCAGGATGATACCCAAAACCGTATAAGCCACAACACGCCCCAAAGTATAAAGCAATCCGCCTAAAAAGATCTTATTCCGGTTGCCTATATCCTTGCTGATAAAACCTATTGCCGTTATATTCGTCGCTAAAGGACAAGGACTTATAGCTGTAAGTAAACCAAGCAAGAAAGCGGTTATTACCGGGATATTGCTATTATCCAGAAGATTTTGAAGAAAATCCATATAACAGCTATTTTAGCAATTCATTTATTTTATTCTTTATCCCCTCTTTGAACACATCCGGTGATCCTTTTGCATTGGCAAAAGAAAATTCAGTCATGTTATTGACTGCTTCCTTTCCTCCTTTCCAGCCGTTTATATACAAAGACGACCATGTAACTTCATATTTTTCTACGGTCGCCTCATTTTTAGGATCAGAAATATCTATAACCTTATAGACGACTTTTCCTTTGGCGATTTGGTCTTTAAAAGTAGCTTCGATCACTTCATTCGTTAGTTTCTCGATCGCCCGGCAGGTAACACACCTTTGTTTTCCATGAAAACAGATCACTTCTACACGATCTCCTTGTACGGAAACTTCTTGTTTGTTTTCTGTCTTTGACTTTCCGGCACAGGAAAACAAAAGCAAACTGACTATAATCAAAAATAAATGTTTCATAGGTACTTTTGGGGTTATTGTTTTAATAATTCCATTACTTCGGGTAAGGATAATTTTTTCCCGGCAGAAACGACCTTTTCATTAATTACCAATGCGGGCAAGCTAAAGATATTATACTCCATGATTTTTAAAATATCTTCTTCTTTAAGTAATGTGGCATCTAAATTCAGATCTTTTACCGCCTGTTCCACTGTTGCGTACAAGGCCTTACAATTTGCACAGCCTGTACCTAAAACTTTAATTTCCATATTTCCTGTTTTATATATTAAACGTAATTCGCAAAACAACGAACAATATATTTAAAAAAAGGGCTGCTACTCACAGCAAGCACCTTTTTTACAAGCGCAATCGCAAAATAATTGAGCGAACAACTGTCTTGCTATCTCCCAATTTTCACGATTTATACAATATTTTACTTTGGGTGTTTCTATTTCACCCTGTATCAGCCCGGCATCTTTTAATTCTTTTAGATGCTGGGAAACGGTCGCTTTGGCAATAGGTAGTTCATCATAAATCTCCCCAAAATAACAACTTTCTTGCTTGGCAAGAAAGTTCAATATCGCTATTCTGGTAGGATGTCCCAAAGCTTTGGCAAAACGGGCAATCTGTTCCTGCTGCTCCATATACTTAATTCCTCCCTTGTTTTACTTTATCGTTCGCAAATATACGAACAATAAAGTAAAAAGCAAACTAATGTTCGTTTTTTAACGAACATTCATAGTAAGAACAAATTTCTGGTAGGGAGTTACACCAAGAACTTCTGACATTCACTATGTCGACATTCCGTTTACCGTTTAATTATTTAAACGTTTAGTTATTTAACTAATTAACTAATATTGGAGTATTTCCCGAAAGAAAAGTGTTTTTCAAAATAAAAAGAAACGCTCTCTGTTTTCCACTTCCCAAGAGTTCTTGTTTCGCTATCAAAATTCACTCCCACTTTGACCACCGATGATCTATTTTGTGAGGAATGGGCAATGGCATACTTTATTTCTGTATCAACAGAGTGACGCTATCGCATACAAATAGCAACGGTATAGAGACCGGATAGCTACGCTATTCCGACCCTATACCGTCGCTATATAAAGCCCAATATAATTGTGTTGATTTCTAGTCTCAGCGCTGTGTAGGCAGGGTAAATTCCTGCGAATCGCAAATTATTCCGTTCTCATCCGCCACCGCTACACGAAATGTTACCTCACCGTCTTTCAGTTTCTCGCCTGCATGAATGGAAGCGGTGTAACGAATACCTTCCCCCGGAAGGATTTCCTCTATCATCACAGAAGGAGAAATGCCGAGATGCTTCACCTTGCCCACTGTTTCTACCAAGGGGACAATATTATAGACAGGGTTCCGTCCTTCATTCATAATCTCAAAGATGATCTTGCTATTCTCTCCCGCATCAATCACATGACTACGGTTATCATCAATAAAACGAATCCTGCGCAGTTTCAGCTGGGTAAGAGGTCGCTGCACCTGTGGCTGTTTCTTATATTTCCGGACACGAACTTCCCGTACTTCAGGAATATAAGCATCCTCCTCTATCGGTTCTTGTCTCGGCGCTGTCAATGCATTCCCTATCGCTGCACCGGCAATGGTCCCTACAATATTTCCAATAGCAGAACCGCGATAACCGCCTCTCCAGCCATGATTATTATCTCCGATAAGCCCTCCTATCGAGCCGCCCAGACTTCCTCCGATAGAAGCGCCTGCCATGATAGCTCCCGGATTTCCCATACGCCCCGATGCACACCCGCTCAAAATCAAAGCGGAAAGCAAAATTACTGTTATTTGTTTCTTCATGACCTTCTCTATTTAGTGTGTTACTATTTATTTTATCACTTTAAAACGGGCAAAACGCAATAATAGTTGTTTGTCACCCGCATTTTTGAAATGAATGGTTGCTTTCGCATTATCTCCCGTTCCTTCCACTTTCATCACTTCACCCAGTCCGAAACGTTCGTGCTCTATCATCTGTCCGGCACGTACTCCCGTCACCGACGCAGCATTCGAAGCTGCCGACTGTGCACTACTGCTTCCACTCACCGCACTCACTTTTTTCAGGTTTCTCGGCACACTGGGGGCTATAATCTGTGCTTTCGAACGTGCACGCTGTTCGGAAGAACTACTACCGAAAGAAGCACGCGACGGAGAAGCGGAACGAGTGAAGCCTCCCTCAATCTCCCTGCGGAAACGCCCTGCGCCTTCATCAACCGAACGACTCACTCCTGCCTCATGCGGTAATTGCAAATAATGAACATCAATATCACGCAAGAAGCGGCTGGGACTTCCAAATTCCATTTTTCCGTAACGAAAACGGGTCTTTGCAAACGAAAGATAGCAATGTTCTTCCGCACGGGTGATCGCCACATAGAACAAACGGCGTTCTTCTTCCAATGCACGAGGAGAATCTCCTGCCATTCCACTGGGAAAGAGATTTTCTTCCAGCCCGACCACAAATACGTTCTTAAATTCCAGTCCTTTAGCCGAATGCACGGTCATCAAAGTTATCTTTTCCCCGTCATCCACTTTATCAGAGTCCTGATCGGTAAGCAAGGCAATCTCCGAAAGAAAATCGGTCAGGGAAATGTTCGGGTTACCTTCTTCCTGCCGCAAAGCACAAAAGTCATTCATCCCGTTCACCAACTCCTCGATATTTTCTTTCCTGCTCAAGTTTTCAGGCGACGTATCCTGACAGACATCATTGATGATACCGGACTGACGGATAATATCTGTTCCTATTTCGTATGCATTCTTATCCGCCTGACCGGTAATAAAACCCTCAATCAGTTCACGGAAACCTTGCAATTTCGCATGCGTCCCTTTATTGATATTGAGCCCATAACTCAATGGTTCACAAAGTGCCGCCCAAAGGCTGACGCCATTATCGGTAGCCGCCGATATAATCTTTCCGACAGTAGTATCCCCGATACCACGGGCAGGATAATTAATGATACGTTTGAACGCTTCTTCATCATTCGGATTCACCACCAACCGGAAGTAAGCAATCACATCCTTTATCTCCTTACGCTGGTAAAACGAGAGTCCTCCATATATCTTATAGGGCATACTTCGTTTCCGAAGTGCTTCCTCAAAAACACGGCTCTGCGCATTCGTTCGATATAAGATAGCAAATTCGGCATATCCGTAACGAAACTCCCGGCGCAATTCTGCTATTTTGTTCGCCACAATATCCCCTTCTTCCACATCACTGTAAGCTTGAAATACCCCAATCGGCTCTCCCTTTTCTTTCTCCGAGAATACGGCTTTCCGTATCTGACGTTCATTCTTCTCAATCAGACTGTTGGCAGCACAGACGATCGTTTGCGTAGAACGATAATTCTGTTCCAACTTGAAGACTTTCGTATCCGGATAGATTTTTGTAAAATAAAGGATGTTGTCAATATCCGCACCCCGGAAGGAGTAGATACTCTGTGCATCATCCCCTACCACGCAGACACGCTGGTTTTCCTTCGTCAGTTGCAGGACAATGCTGTGCTGCGCATAGTTCGTATCTTGATACTCGTCCACCAACACATAACGGAACTGATCACGATAACGCGCCAGCACATCCGGGAAATCACGGAACAGGATATAAGTATACACCAGCAAATCATCGAAGTCCATTGCCCCGGCCTGGCGGCATCTCTCCCAGTAACGGGTATAAATATCACGGATAGCAGGCATTTTAGCGGCCATATCGCCTTCATAAGCCTCTTTGTTAGCGGCATATCCCGTAGGAGTGACCAGATGATTTTTGGCATTGGAAATACGTGCCTGTACGACTCCCGGCTTATAGGTCTTTTCATCCAAACCCATTTCCTTAATGATTGAACGAAGCAGACTTTTGCTATCTGCCGTATCATAAATAGTAAATTGGGAAGTAAATCCGATATATGATGCTTCGGCACGAAGGATACGGGAGAAAATGGAATGGAAAGTGCCCATCCACAAATAACGTGCCCGCTCCATACCTACCTGACGGGCAATACGCTCCTTCATCTCACGCGCCGCCTTATTGGTAAAGGTCAGTGCAAGGATGTTCCACGGGTTGTAACCGTTCTCAAGCAAATAGGCAATTTTATAAGTCAATACGCGCGTCTTTCCCGAACCGGCACCGGCTATTACCAGCGAAGGTCCGTCGTTATAAGTCACTGCAGCACACTGACTCTCATTCAACTCCTCTATATAATTGGTATTCATAACAGCATTATAAAAACTATGAGGATTTTTAACAAACCCTTGGCGTTCAATTTTGTTCTCAATACAAAAGTATAATATTCATTTGAGAATGAAGGTATTTTTATGATTTTTCATCACTAACTATTTTAACCTAACCCCCAAAAGCAATGAAAAGAGGTATATTTTTATCAATTATCTTAGGCTTGTGCCTGATTACCTGCATTCCGCAGGTCATGGCGCAAAAACAAAGCCGCATGGAAAAGTTGCTCAGGTATCTGAACGACAACGACGCCGACAAATGGCAGAAGAACCGCGAAAAGCTGGATGATGAGACGCAAACTTATTACTCTGAAGAACTGGCACTGCTGGATGTGCTCCACCAATTATGGAATGAACATAGCGAACAGGCTGCCACAAACTATTTCGGATGTTACGGGAAAGCTTTCCAAGGAAATTTTTCCACGATTTGTGACGAAGAAAAAATACAGCTTTCCGATGTACGGAACAGAGCTGAACAGTCGATTATCTACATCCTGGAAGGCTCGAAGGACAAGATTCCTTTCAGCCGGGCAGTGATAGACAGCATTTGCTCGACTGATTATCCGGCCGACTCCGTAATGCTGCAAAGGCTACGGGATATTCGCGAACTGGCATTATTGGAAGGTATGCTAAAAACACCCACGCCCGGCACTTATCAGACGTATCTCGCAGAATATCCAAACGGAAAGTTCATCGCACAAGTCAACGCTGCCGAAAACAAACGGCTCTATCAACTTGTGGAAAAAGATCCTTCTTCCGGAAATTTCAAAGCATTCTTCGACAATGCCGATATGCAGAAATTTTTCAAGGATAAAGACAGTCGTCCTTATCTTGCGGAGGTACGTTCGCTTTACGACAATTTCCTGTTCCAGCACATCGACAGTCTCCAAAAAGAAGGGAATGCCACTGCGATCCGCCAAATTATCGACGACTACAAGCATACGCCGTACCTGACTGCCGCCGCCCGTACTCATCTGGATGATTTGGAGTACTTGAGCGAGAAAGCTGATTTTGAACTGTTGAAACCGGCTATTGTCAATTCTGAGTCTTTGAGTTTACTGAAAGATTTTCTCTGTACACATCATTACAAAGAATTTCGTGACCAGGCAAATGCACTACGTAACCCATTCGTCTTGCAAGCCATTCTCGCCACTCCTACTTCTGTAAAATATTACAATCAGGGAAGGTTGATAAAGTCCGTAGAAAATGATAGTACGGGAAATATCTCAACCACTTATACATACAATGAGAAAGGACAGCTCACCTCTATGCTTTCAATCACCGAAAAAAACGGGCAAATAAGTAACGAGATACAAACGAACAGACTGTACGATCCGCAAGGGCACTGCATCTTTGAGGTGAAGACGAATCCGAAAACCAAAACGGACATTTACCGGCAAACACGCCGCATTGGTGCCGACGGAAGCATAGAAAGCGACTCGCTGAAATATACGGACGGAAGATTCGCTGTCAGCACCTACAACAAGCAGGGACAACTGACAGAAACCAAGGAATACAACAAGAACGGGGAACTTCAGGCATATAAGGCCAATAAGTATGACGAAAAAGGACGGCTGACGGAATCACAACACCAAAATCTGCTGTTCGCCAACGTACCGGATCAAATTCTTTCTCAAAAAGAATCGTATGAATATGACAAATACGGTTACCTGACCCGGATAGTTTACCAACGCATAACGGGCAATAACCAGAAAACTTCCGGTTACCTGACTTGCCTGTACGATGATTATGGTAACCGGATTGACGGTAACTCCTATTACGAATATGATAATACAGGACAATGGATCTATCGCGCAGACCGCGACAATCCGAAGGAAACAGAGCGTGTACAGTACATTTACAAATAAAATGAGATGTAGTGAACCTTTTCCGCCAACCTGCTGTTATTATAGTATAACAAGCCAATTAAAACTTGTAACATTATGAATACTATATTAATGTCTTTAATAATTATGACCATGACTTACGAAATGCCAAAACTTCCCTACGCAAACAATGCGTTGGAACCTGTAATCAGTCAGCAAACAATAGATTTCCATTACGGAAAGCATCTACAAACGTATGTAAATAATCTGAATAGCCTTGTGCCCGGAACAGAATATGAAGGTAAAACGGTAGAAGAAATCGTCGCCTCAGCACCGGACGGAGCTATATTCAATAATGCGGGACAAGTATTGAACCACAATCTGTACTTCCTGCAATTCGCCCCGAAACCTTCGAAGAAAGAACCCGGAGGCAAACTGGGAGAAGCAATCAAACGTGACTTCGGCAGCTTCGAGAACTTCAAGAAAGAATTCAATGCAGCAGCAGTCGGATTGTTTGGTTCTGGTTGGGCCTGGTTGTCCGTAGACAAGAACGGTAAACTGCATATCACCAAAGAAAGTAACGGAAGTAACCCGGTACGCGCCGGGCTGAAACCTCTTCTCGGATTTGACGTGTGGGAACACTCTTACTACCTGGATTACCAGAACCGCCGCGCCGACCACGTGAACGCCCTGTGGAATATCATCGACTGGGATGTGGTAGAAAAAAGAATGTAACCGGACGCATATAATAAACTAAACTATACTATTGAAAAGGTCGTTGTGAATTTCACAGCGGCCTTTTTTCTAGCATAAAAAAAGGTAATATATTTATTGGATATCAGCTACATAAGTTGTATTTTTGCGATACTTGAATCAACATAACAAACAATTATGACACTTTATAAAAGAAATAAGATATTGTTCATTGTCTTCATTGCTCTCCTATTCTTCTCCCCCCGTTTATGCAATGCTGCCGACACAGAAGAATCTGCAGAAGAGATACTTTTCATTACCTCCTATAATTCTGATACTAAATATACCTACGACAACATATCAACATTTATACAGACTTATACCCAACTGGGCGGAAAGTACTCCACTATCGTAGAAAATATGAATGTAACGGATTTGTCACAGGCCCATAAATGGAAAGAAACGCTAACCGAGATTCTGGATAAACATCCGGGTGCAAAATTAGTTATTTTCCTCGGCGGTGAGGCATGGAGCAGCTTCCTTCATCTCGAAGATGAGAAATACAAAAGACTCCCCGTATTCTTTGCAATGGCATCCCGCAACGGCATCCGAATTCCGGATGAGCCTATTGATATGCAACAATATGAACCCCAGAGCATTGACTTGACGGAACGAATGAAAGAATATAATGTAAAATACTGTTCTTCATACGAATACGATATTAACAAGGATATAGAAATGATGAAATATTTCTATCCGGAAATGGAACATCTGGCATTTGTTTCGGATAATACATACAACGGTCTTGCCGAACAGGCCTGGTTTAAAAAGAATCTGAAAAATCATCCGGAACTGTCTATCACTTACATCGACGGCCGAATCCATACACTTGATATGGCGGTCAACCAATTACGTGTTCTCCCCAAAAATTCGGTAATGCTGCTTGGCATCTGGCGAATCGATAACAGAGGAATCACCTATATGAATAATTCCGTTTATGCTTTCTCCAAAGCAAATCCTTTATTGCCTGTGTTCAGTCTGACGTCCACCGCAATAGGTTATTGGGCTATCGGAGGATATGTCCCCCAATATGAAGGGATAGCCAAAGGAATGGGAGAATACGCATATCAGTTTCTGGATAAAGGGAAAAATGACATCCGTAGCATTAATATATTACCCAACAAATATAAATTTGATGCCAATAAATTAAAAGAATGGGGATTTGAAGACAAGAAGTTACCCATTAATTCAATCGTAATCAACCAGCCGATCCCTTTCTTTGTGGCCTACAAAACGGAAGTACAGTTTATCCTGCTCACCTTCCTTGTATTGATAGGCGGACTGATGATTGCATTGTATTACTATTACCGGACTAAAATTCTGAAGAATCGTCTGGAAAGAACAACGAAACAACTACGGGAAGATAAAAAGAAACTGGAAGCGTCGGGGATAGAATTGCGTGACGCCAAAGAGCGTGCGGAGGAAGCCAACCAGCTAAAGAGTGCTTTTGTGTCGAATATGAGTCACGAAATACGTACGCCATTAAATGCAATCGTAGGTTTCTCCAGTTTGCTAATCAATTCCGTAGAACCTTCGGAAGAATTACAAGAATATGCCAATATCATCCAGACCAATTCTAACCTGTTGCTACAGCTTATCAGCGACGTACTGGATGTCTCGCGTCTCGAATCGGGAAAGCTGCAATTCAACTATGAATGGTGCGAACTGGTGACTCATTGCCAAAATATGATTACCCTGACCAACCGGAACAAAACAACGAATGCAGACGTCAGGCTGCAAATGCCCAAAGAGCCATATATGCTCTATACCGACCCGTTGCGTCTGCAACAAATCATCATCAACCTGCTGAATAATGCGTTAAAATTCACTCCCGCCGGAGGAAGCATTACATTGGATTACACGGTGGACAAAGAAAAACAGTGTATACTATTTTCTGTGACCGACACTGGTACAGGAATCCCCGAAGACAAGCAGGAACTTGTATTCCAACGCTTCGAGAAGTTGAATGAATTTGTACAGGGAACAGGGTTGGGACTGGCTATCTGTAAACTGACGATTCAATATATGGGAGGTGATATCTGGATTGACAAAGATTACAAAGGCGGAGCGCGATTTATCTTCTCTCATCCTATCAAAGAAAGGGAATCAACAGAAAAATGAAAAAAAATCGGTTGATTTAGTGTTTTTCTGTTTCTTTTTCGCTTACTTTGCCCCCGTAAAGACAAAGGGGTGCCCCACGAGGGGCTGAGATTATACCCTAGGAACCTGAGGCAGTTAGCACTGACGTAGGGATTGTGTTTCTTCTTATCGCCTTTCTTATAAAAGCACGCTCTTTGTATTTACTTTCAACTTATTTATTTTGATAGGACAATGAAAGTACAAGTGAACAACAAAGAGGTGGAAATAACTCCCGGCTCTACCCTTACCCAACTGACAGTGCAACTGGAGCTTCCGGTTCAAGGCATCGCTATCGCTGTAAACAACAAAATGATTCCCCGTACCGAATGGGAACGTTTTTCGTTGCACGAGAATGACAATCTGGTAATTATCAAAGCGGCTTGCGGAGGATAGTAAGATGATCAGTCTACAATTTATCACTCATCGGACCGAACGGTATTCTTACTTCGAATCGGCACGTATGGCACTCGAAGGAGGCTGCAAATGGATTCAGTTACGCATGAAGGACGCACCACTCGATGAAGTGGAAGCGGTAGCCTTGCAACTAAAACCGCTCTGCAAAGAGCATGAAGCTATCCTGATTCTGGACGACCACGTCGAACTGGCTAAGAAACTGGAAGTGGACGGTGTGCATCTGGGAAAGAAGGATATGCCTATCGATCAGGCAAGACAGATACTCGGAGAAGCCTTTATCATTGGCGGCACAGCCAATACGTTCGAGGATGTCCTACTGCATTATCGTGCCGGAGCAGATTACCTCGGTATCGGTCCTTTCCGCTTTACAACGACCAAGCAGAATCTGAGCCCTGTTCTGGGCTTGGAAGGCTATGTCTCTATCCTCGCGCAAATGCAGGAGGCACATATCGAGCTGCCGGTAGTAGCTATCGGAGGAATCACTTACGAAGATATTCCCGCCATACTACGCACGGGAGTGAACGGCATTGCCCTATCGGGAACGATTCTCCGGGCAAACGATCCGGTAGAAGAAACAAGAAGGATTTTAAATAACAACTAATTTATAGGATATGGAAAAGTTAGTAATTGCGGGACGTGAATTTAATTCCCGCCTTTTCCTGGGAACAGGAAAATTCAACTCCAACGAAGTAATGGAACAAGCTATTCTGGCATCGGGTACGGAAATGGTAACCGTAGCCATGAAGCGCATCGACATGGACGATAAAGAGGACGATATGCTGAAACATATTATCCACCCACATATCCAGCTATTACCCAACACTTCCGGCGTGCGGGACGCTGAAGAAGCTGTATTTGCCGCACAAATGGCCCGTGAGGCATTCGGTACAAACTGGCTGAAGCTGGAGATTCATCCGGACCCGCGTTATCTGCTCCCCGACTCTATCGAGACACTGAAAGCCACGGAAGAACTTGTCAAATTAGGCTTTGTGGTATTGCCTTATTGTCAGGCAGACCCTGTGCTCTGTAAACGACTGGAAGAAGCAGGTGCGGCTACGGTCATGCCTCTCGGCGCTCCGATCGGCACGAACAAAGGATTGCAAACGAAAGAATTCCTGCAGATTATTATCGAACAGGCGGGAATTCCGGTAGTAGTAGACGCCGGTATCGGCGCTCCTAGCCATGCTGCCGAAGCAATGGAACTGGGTGCATCCGCCGTATTGGTGAATACGGCAATAGCTGTTGCCGGAAACCCGGTAGAAATGGCCAAAGCTTTCAAAGCCGCTACTGAAGCCGGAAGACAGGCTTACGAAGCGGGGCTGGGACTGCAAGCCTTCAATTTTGAAGCAGAGGCAAGCTCACCATTAACTGCATTTCTTGATAAATAAAATTAAAGCGTAGTCGACAACCTGACTACTCAGTTGCTTAAAAAACAATTATGGAACAAAGAATAAAATTTCCCCGCTCCCAAAAAGTATATCTACCCGGCAAACTTTATCCGAATATCCGCGTGGCGATGCGGAAAGTAGAACAAGTGCCCAGTGTCAGTTTCGAAGGAGAAGAAAAAATAGCTACGCCTAATCCGGAAGTATACGTATATGACACCAGCGGTCCGTTCAGTGACACTGAAATGAACATCGACTTAAAGAAAGGACTGCCTCGTATGCGTGAGGAATGGATTGTAAGCCGGGGTGACGTAGAACGTCTACCTGAAATCACTTCGGAATACGGCCGAATGAGAAGGGATGATAAAAGCCTGGACCACCTGCGCTTTGAACATATCGCTCTACCTTATCGTGCCAAAAAAGGAGAAGCTATTACCCAAATGGCGTATGCGAAAAAAGGAATAATCACTCCCGAAATGGAGTATGTAGCTATTCGTGAGAATATGAACTGCGAGGAGTTAGGAATAGAAACACATATTACTCCCGAATTTGTCCGTCAGGAAATAGCAGCCGGACGTGCCATATTACCCGCCAATATCAATCATCCCGAAGCTGAGCCTATGATTATCGGCCGCAATTTCCTGGTAAAAATCAATACGAACATAGGTAATTCCGCCACTACTTCAAGTATTGATGAAGAAGTAGAGAAAGCATTGTGGAGCTGCAAATGGGGCGGAGACACACTAATGGATCTCTCGACAGGAGAAAATATCCACGAAACACGTGAATGGATTATCCGTAACTGCCCTGTGCCGGTCGGCACCGTACCTATCTACCAGGCTCTTGAAAAGGTGAACGGTGTAGTGGAAGACCTGAATTGGGAAATCTACCGTGACACCCTCATCGAACAATGCGAGCAAGGAGTGGATTACTTCACGATTCATGCAGGTATCCGCCGCCATAATGTACACCTCGCCGACAAACGTTTATGCGGTATTGTCAGCCGTGGAGGAAGTATTATGAGCAAATGGTGTCTGATGCATGACCGCGAAAGTTTCCTATATGAACACTTCGACGATATCTGCGATATTCTGGCTCAATATGACGTTGCGGTGTCTTTGGGTGACGGACTTCGTCCGGGCTCTATCCACGATGCCAACGATGAAGCGCAGTTCGCCGAGCTGGACACTATGGGCGAGTTGGTGCTCCGCGCCTGGGACAAGAATGTGCAAGCCTTTATCGAAGGTCCCGGACACGTGCCCATGCATAAGATCAAGGAAAATATGGAACGCCAAATCGAAAAATGCCATGATGCGCCGTTCTATACGCTCGGCCCATTGGTCACGGACATCGCTCCGGGATATGACCATATCACCTCCGCTATCGGTGCAGCGCAAATCGGCTGGCTCGGAACGGCTATGCTGTGCTATGTTACTCCAAAGGAACATCTCGCCCTGCCGGACAAGGAGGACGTACGTGTAGGGGTCATTACTTATAAAATAGCTGCACATGCCGCCGACCTGGCTAAAGGGCATCCGGGAGCACAGGTACGTGACAATGCGCTAAGCAAAGCCCGCTATGAGTTCCGCTGGAAGGACCAGTTCGACCTGTCACTTGATCCGGAACGGGCACAGACCTATTTCCGTGCAGGACATCATATCGACGGAGAATACTGTACCATGTGCGGACCGAACTTCTGTGCTATGAGACTATCACGTGATTTAAAGAAAAACAAGAAATAACTCTAACAATATGTTCTCAGACGAATTAGAAAAAATATCCTGGGAAGAGACGACAAAAGCCATCTATTCCAAGACAGATGCCGATGTACGCCGGGCTTTAGGCAAATCCGGGCATCTGGACGTCAATGATTTTATGGCACTCATTTCGCCCGCCGCTACTCCTTATCTGGAAGTTATGGCACGGCTCAGCCAGAAATATACCATGGAACGGTTCGGCAAGACAATCTCCATGTTCGTGCCGCTTTACATCACCAATTCATGTACCAATTCCTGTGTGTACTGCGGTTTCCATATCAGTAATCCGATGAAAAGGACCATACTGACGGAGGAAGAAATCATCAACGAATACAAAGCTATCAAACGACTGGCACCCTTCGAGAATCTTCTGCTTGTTACGGGTGAAAATCCTGCTGCTGCAGGTGTCCCTTACATTGCCCGTGCACTGGATCTGGCAAAGCCTTACTTCAGCAACCTGCAAATTGAAGTAATGCCTCTTAAAACAGAAGAATACAAGGAACTGACGCAACACGGATTGAACGGAGTGATCTGCTTCCAGGAGACTTACAACAAGGCGAACTACAAAATTTATCACCCGAGAGGAATGAAATCCAAATTCGAATGGCGCGTCAACGGTTTCGACCGTATGGGGCAGGCAGGAGTACACAAAATCGGTATGGGAGTTTTAATCGGACTGGAAGAATGGCGCACGGATGTAACCATGTTGGCCTATCATCTCCGTTACTTGCAGAAGCATTATTGGAAGACAAAATATAGCGTTAACTTCCCGCGTATGCGTCCGTCCGAAAACGGAGGGTTCCAGCCAAATGTTATCATGAACGACCGGGAACTTGCCCAACTGACGTTTGCCATGCGAATCTTCGATCACGATGTAGATATCTCCTACTCTACCCGTGAAAGTGCAGAAATCCGTAACCACATGGCAACTCTGGGTGTGACGACCATGAGTGCAGAAAGCAAAACCGAACCGGGCGGATATTATAGTTATCCGCAAACGCTGGAGCAGTTTCATGTGAGCGATGAACGGAAAGCGGTAGAAGTAGAACGTGACCTGAAAAAACTGGGACGTGAACCGGTATGGAAAGACTGGGACCAGGCTTTTGACTTTAAAAGATAAAAACGGATGCGATACGACAGACAAATGATACTCCCCGAAATCGGAGAAGAAGGTCAGCTTAAGCTGAAAAAAGCAAAAGTACTCATCGTAGGTGTGGGAGGGCTGGGCTCTCCCATTGCCCTCTATCTGGCAGGAGCAGGCGTAGGCTGCATCGGACTGGTAGACGACGACCGGGTAAGTATCAGCAACTTGCAACGGCAAGTGCTCTATTCCGAGAACGAACTGGATAAACCGAAAGCTGTATGTGCCGCAGAAAGACTTTCCGCACTAAACAGCGGAATCAGTATCCTGCCCTATTCCACCCGGCTGACAGAGGAAAATGCCGGCAATATCATCCGCAAATATGATATCGTAGTAGACGGATGCGATAATTTCGCCACACGCTATCTGATTAACGATATCTGCATTGAACAAAGGAAACCGTACGTATATGGTGCCATCTGTGGTTTTGAAGGTCAGGTTTCGGTATTTAATTACGGAGAGATGAAAAAGAGCTATCGTGACCTCTATCCCAATGAAGAGGAAATGAAGCGAATGCCACCTCCCCCTAAAGGAGTAATAGGAGTCACTCCCGCCGTCGTAGGAAGCATTGAAGCAACGGAGGTACTGAAAATAATTTGTGGATTCGGTGATATTTTAGCCGGTAAACTATGGACGATTGACCTGCGGACATTGCAATCTAACAAATTTTCACTATAAACGTTGGTTTCTGACATAGTTAATTATTAACTTTGCTAAACAATTCAATTTAGCAGAAAGAAATGAAACTAATTGTAGTTACCACCCCTACCTTCTTCGTTGAAGAAGATAAGATTATTACTGCTCTTTTCGAAGAGGGTCTGGATATTCTACATCTCAGAAAGCCGGAGACTCCGGCTATGTATTCAGAAAGACTACTGACACTTATTCCGGAAAAGTATCACCGTCGCATCGTGACACACGAACATTTTTATCTTAAAGAAGAATTTAATCTAATGGGGATTCATCTGAATGCACGTAATCCCAAAGAACCGCATGATTATGCGGGACATGTCAGTTGTTCCTGTCACTCTGTCGAGGAAGTAAAAAACAAAAAGCATTTTTATGATTATGTTTTTATGAGTCCTATCTACGACAGCATTTCTAAAGTGAATTACTACTCCACATATACTGCCGAAGAACTACGCGATGCACAAAGGACTAAGATTATTGACTCGAAAGTTATGGCATTAGGTGGTATAAATGCAGACAATTTACTGGAAATCAAAGATTTCGGATTTGGAGGAGCAGTAATATTAGGCGATCTTTGGAACAGGTTTGATGCATGTTCCGACCAAGACTATTTGGCTGTGATTGAGCACTTCAAGAAATTAAAGAAGTTAGCCGATTAAAAGAGGAGTTGATATTATTCGGATAAAGCGTAGATACGAAAAAAGCCGCTACAAATTATCTTCATAACGGCTTTCTTTATTTGCCAATATTCTGTTTTAGAACTTATATCCTACAACAATAGAAAAGTTCATATTCTTCGGATTGCCCAACTTCTGTACATCTACCAAACCGAATTGTCCATCCAAACCTGCTATGATTCTACCAAATTCCAATGCTACGCCAACACCGAGACCTGCATCAAAACGCTTAAAATCCACACCATCATCACTAAACGTTTTCACACTTTCTCCGGCTATCTTCGTTTTTCCTGCAATACCGCATGCGAAATAAGGACCTGCATTCACTACTAAATTGGTATTATCAGCGACATTGAAACGAGCTGCTCCCATTATCGGCAGTTCCAGATAATAAGCATTGACAGTAAGCGCATCTTTCTTAGCACCTTTACCGGTCAAAAACAAAGAAGGTTGCAATGACCAGGTATCATCAAAGGCATATTCAAAACCTCCGCCAAGCTTGAAACCAACCTTAGCATTCATATCAAGATCACCTGTGTAATTACTGAAGTTCATACCAACTTTTGCATTCCAACCTGTAATTTGTGAAAAGCCCGCAACTGAAATCAGGGCAAACAAAACAAACAAAATACTCTTCTTCATAATTTTAAAGTTTTAAATTAATACTTAAAGTCTTTATGACCTCATTGTTTAACAATACAAATGTATGATTGTAATTTGTATTAAACAACTTTTTCGTTAACAAGTGCATAAATTATAGAGTTTATACATAAAGAAAGGGAATTCCCTATTTTTGGGAACTCCCTTTCCTATTTTTTGTTCGATTTTTCTTATCTATCAGAATGCGTAGTGGAAACCGATTGAAAGATCTTCGCTAGTAAGTTTAAGACCGAAAGAATCTCCGGGAGTGTTTACATTTCTGCGGTATCCCAAGAAACCATATTTAGCAATAAAAGAGAAATGATCGTTCAATTTTACAGCAATACCCGGTCTAAAACCAATCTGTCCTGCCTTGCTGGTATCTCCGTCTTTTACCTTCACAAAACCAATGGCAGCAGCTCCGTCCAAGAACAAACGAACAGCATCGTTTTGATAATAAGACCAACGGATATACGGAGCAACAGAGAATGCATTTGTTGATAAGCTTCCGTTATAGTCATGTGAATAATCCAATTCAGCACCTAACGCCCATGTTTCGTTAAAGTTATATCCGATTTCCGGAGCTACTTTAAAAGACGTAGTATTGCCTGTGCTGTTACGCCAAACGTTGAAAGATCCGCCTACGTAAATGTCTTGTGCTTTTACAGCGATAGCTGCCACCATAACAACTATCAATAATAAACCCTTTTTCATCTCATTTTTTTTAAATTAAACAATTAGACCCCACTCAGGTCTGTTTTTCGAGGTGCAAATGTAAAGCTGTTTTTAGGATTAAACAAACATTTAGTTAGTTTTTTATAATAAATACCAAGGATTTCCTCAGAAGCACCGGATATCAAAGCAAAAACAAAGACAAAATAAAATAGGCTGCGAATACTTTCACAAGTATTTACAGCCTATTTCTTTAGATAGTTAAGTACCTAACCAGTGTATTTAGCTATCCCTCAATAGCAGCCTGCGCCGCCGCCAATCTTGCAATAGGCACTCGGAACGGAGAGCAGCTAACGTAGTTCAATCCTACTCTGTGACAGAATTTCACTGAAGAAGGTTCGCCACCGTGCTCACCACAAATACCACATTTCAAGTCCGGACGAATTGCACGGCCTTTTTCTGTTGCCATACGTACCAACTGTCCCACACCATTCTGGTCGAGCACTTGGAACGGGTCTACTTTCAAAATCTTCTTTTCCAGATAAACAGGAAGGAAAGAAGCAATATCGTCACGAGAATAACCGAAGGTCATCTGTGTCAAGTCATTCGTACCGAATGAGAAGAATTCGGCAGAAGAAGCAATACGGTCTGCAGTTAACGCAGCACGCGGGATTTCGATCATTGTACCTACTTTAAAGTCAATGCTGTCTCCCAGTTCCTCAAACAACTTCGCTGCTTCCGTGCGAATCACATTTTCCTGTTCCTTAAATTCATATAAGATACCAGTCAACGGAACCATGATTTCAGGATGTGTTTCTACACCTTCTTTCTTCAATTCCAATGCAGCACCCAAGATAGCACGTGTCTGCATCTGAGTGATTTCAGGATAAGTATTTCCCAGACGGCAACCACGGTGACCCAACATCGGGTTATGTTCACACAGAGACTCTACACGCTGCTGGATATATTGCAGGCTTACACCCATTGTATCCGCCATTTCCTGTTGTCCTTTCAGATCGTGAGGAACAAACTCATGCAAAGGAGGATCGAGCAGACGCACTGTCACCGGACAACCTGCCATTGCCTTAAAGATACCCTTAAAGTCGGCCTGTTGATACGGCAGAATCTTAGCCAATGCCTTACGGCGTCCTTCCGCATCTTCTGCCAAGATCATTTCGCGCATTGCCTTGATCTTTTCCCCTTCAAAGAACATGTGTTCCGTACGGCAAAGACCGATACCCACAGCACCGAAATTACGTGCTACTTCCGCATCATGAGGAGTATCCGCATTCGTACGCACTTGCAAACGGGTATATTTATCAGCAAGCGTCATCAATTCGGCAAAGTCACCGGAAAGCTCGGCAGCTTTCGTTTCTACTTTACCATTATATACTACACCCGTACTTCCGTTCAAAGAGATGTAATCACCTTCTTTCAGAACAACACCGTCAATTTCTACGGTACGAGCCTTATAATCAATATTCAAAGCACCTGCACCTGATACACAGCATTTACCCATACCACGAGCTACCACAGCAGCATGAGAAGTCATACCACCACGAGCGGTAAGGATTCCCTCAGCAACTGCCATACCGGCCAAGTCTTCAGGAGAAGTTTCGATACGAACCATTACCACACGCTTGCCGGCAGCATGCCATTCGGCAGCGTCATCAGCAAAAAATACAATCTGACCGGTTGCAGCACCCGGAGAAGCCGGAAGACCACGGGTCAGGACTTTTGCAGCTTTCAAAGCGTCCTTATCAAATACCGGATGAAGAAGTTCGTCAAGTTTATTCGGTTCAACACGCATCAAAGCTGTTTTCTCATCAATCATGCCTTGGTGGAGCAAATCCATAGCAATCTTCACCATGGCGGCACCTGTACGTTTACCGTTACGAGTCTGGAGGAACCAAAGTTTACCTTCCTGTACGGTGAACTCCATGTCCTGCATATCCTTGTAGTGATTTTCCAGCTTAGTCTGAAGCGCATCCAATTCTTGATAGATTTCCGGCATGGCTTCTTCCATAGAAGGATATTTCGCAGCACGTTCTTCTTCGCTTACTCCGGCCAACTGTGCCCAACGTTGAGAACCGATCTTGGTAATCTGTTGCGGAGTACGGATACCGGCTACCACGTCTTCACCTTGTGCGTTAATCAGATATTCACCGTTGAAAAGGTCTTCACCCGTAGCAGCGTCACGTGAGAAACAAACACCTGTCGCAGAAGTATCGCCCATATTACCGAATACCATAGCCTGCACATTTACAGCTGTTCCCCATTCGTCAGGAATGCCTTCCATTTTACGATAAAGGATAGCACGTTCGTTCATCCATGAATCGAATACGGCGCAGATAGCTCCCCAAAGTTGCTCGTATGCACAAGTCGGGAAATCCTTTCCTGTCTGTTCTTTCACGGCAGCCTTGAACTTCTTGACAAGTTCTTTCAAGTCTTCCACTTCAAGTTCATTGTCTAGTTTTACGCCTTTCGCGTGTTTCACTTCTTCAATAATTTTCTCGAACGGGTCGATATCCTCTTTATTTGTAGGCTTCATGCCCAGTACAACGTCACCGTACATTTGTACGAAACGACGATAAGAGTCCCATGCAAAACGTGCGTTACCGGTCTTGCGGATAATACCTTCTACCACTTCGTCATTCAAACCCAAGTTCAGAATAGTATCCATCATACCAGGCATAGACGCGCGTGCACCCGAACGAACCGATACCAGCAACGGGTTGTCAATGTCACCAAATTTAGATTTCATCAACGCCTCTACATTAGCAATGGCTTTTACGACATCATCTTTCAGCAACTCAACCACTTTATCACGTCCTAATGTATTGTATTCTGTACAAACATCTGTTGTTATTGTAAATCCGGGGGGAACTGGAATTCCGATTAAATTCATTTCGGCAAGATTAGCACCTTTACCGCCTAACAAATTCTTCATGTCAGCTTTTCCTTCTGCCTGACCATTTCCAAAGGTATAAACTCTTTTTTTATCCATAATATTGTGTTTAAAGTTACATTATGACTTTTTTCTGTTCGCAAATCTAATTACAATCTGGAATATTTCTGCATACACGAAAATTTTCCAAAAAAAATACCTACTTTTGCAAAGTAATTATTAGACTGGTGTAAAAGTGGCAAGAAAGAAAAAAGAGCTTCCCTTATTAGAGAAGGTAACAATCATGGATGTGGCTGCCGAAGGAAAAGCCATTGCAAAAGTAAACGACCTGGTAATTTTTGTTCCTTACGTAGTGCCGGGTGATGTCGTAGACCTGCAAATCAAGCGTAAAAAAAATAAATATGCCGAAGCCGAAGCGGTAAAGTTCCACGAACTATCGCCCAATCGTGCAGTTCCTTTCTGCCAGCACTATGGTGTTTGCGGCGGCTGTAAATGGCAAGTGCTACCCTATCCGGAGCAGATCAGATACAAGCAAAAGCAGGTGGAAGACAACCTGAGACGTATCGGAAAGATTGAACTTCCGGAGATTTCGCCGATTCTGGGTTCCGCAAAAACAGAGTTTTACCGGAACAAACTGGAATTTACATTTTCCAACAAACGTTGGTTGACGAACGAAGAAGTCCGTCAGGATGTGAAGTATGACCAGATGAATGCAGTAGGTTTCCATATTCCGGGAGCATTCGACAAGGTATTGGCAATCGAAAAGTGCTGGTTGCAGGATGATATATCCAACCGGATTCGTAATGCAATACGCGATTATGCTTATGAGCATGACTACTCATTTATCAACCTGCGCACGCAAGAAGGTATGTTACGGAATATGATTGTCCGCACTTCCTCCACAGGTGAACTAATGGTAATCGTGATCTGCAAGATTACGGAAGATCATGAAATGGAACTGTTCAAGCAGTTGCTTCAATTCGTGGCAGATTCTTTCCCGGAAATAACTTCTCTCCTATACATTATTAATAATAAGTGCAACGATACGATCAATGATCTGGATGTGTATGTGTTCAAAGGAAACGATCATATCTTTGAAGAAATGGAAGGATTGCGTTTCAAAGTGGGACCGAAATCATTCTATCAAACAAATTCAGAACAGGCATATAATTTATATAAGGTAGCCCGCGAGTTTGCCGGACTGACCGGAAATGAACTTGTATATGACCTTTACACCGGAACCGGAACTATCGCCAACTTCGTATCACGCCAGGCTCGTCAGGTGATTGGTATCGAGTATGTGCCGGAAGCCATTGAAGACGCAAAGGTGAACGCAGAAATCAACGATATTAAGAATGCCCTGTTTTATGCAGGTGACATGAAGGATATTCTGACTCAGGAATTTATCAACGAGCATGGACGTCCGGATGTTATCATCACCGACCCTCCTCGTGCAGGTATGCATCAGGATGTGGTGGATGTAATCTTGTTTGCCGAACCCAAACGAATTGTTTACGTAAGCTGTAATCCCGCCACTCAGGCACGTGACCTGCAATTACTGGACGAAAAATATAAGGTGAAGGCCGTGCAGCCGGTAGATATGTTCCCTCATACTCACCACGTGGAAAATGTGGTATTGCTGGAACTCCGATAATCTTTAATTGAATCGTCCTTAAAAGAAAAAAGAAATGGAAAAAAGACCGAGAAGAACTCCTGCTGAAAAAGCACGTGCACAATATACCAATTATGCAGTCAAAGAGCCAATGGAACTAATGGAGTTCCTGACTGCCAAAATGCCGGACGCAAGCCGTACAAAACTAAAGTCATTGCTCAGCAAACGAGTGGTATTGGTAGATAATGTAATAACCACGCAATTCAACTTTCCGTTGAAACCGGGAATGAAAGTTCAAATCAGCAAAGATAAAGGAAGGAAAGAATTTAATAACCGATTGCTGAAAATTGTGTACGAAGACGCATATATCATTGTGGTCGAAAAGATGCAAGGACTTTTGTCCGTCAATACGGAACGTCAAAAAGAGCGCACAGCCTATACCATACTTAATGAATATGTGCAACGTTCCGGACGTCAACACCGAGTGTACATTGTACATCGTCTGGACAGAGACACTTCCGGATTGATGATGTTTGCCAAGGACGAAAAAACACAACGTACTCTGCGCGACAACTGGCATGATATAGTGACCGACCGTCGGTATGTAGCCGTAGTAGAAGGAAGTATGGAAAAAGATTATGATACTGTTGTTTCCTGGCTGACGGACAAGACTTTATACGTAAGTTCCAGTGGATATGACGACGGCGGTTCAAAGTCTATCACTCATTATAGAACAATCAAACGTGCCAACGGATATTCTTTAGTGGAACTTGATTTAGAGACCGGACGTAAAAACCAGATTCGTGTACACATGCAGGATTTAGGACATCCGATTGCCGGAGACGGAAGATATGGAGGAGAAAATTACTCTAACCCGATCGGTCGATTGGCCCTTCATGCTTTCAAACTGTGTTTCTATCATCCTGTAACGGGAGATCTAATGGAGTTTGAAACACCTTATCCGGGAGAATTCAAGAAGTTGTTTCTGAAAAAATAGAATAAATACAAGTTAAAAGAAAGGAGCTATACCATTTATACACAAGTATGGCTCCTTTCTATATCTATTATATTATTTTCTTATTGCATTCTCAACTCAATATATCCGAAAAACTCGCCATCAAGATATAGATCACCTCGCATATAACGTCCGCTCACACGAACACCTCTCACCTCACGCAGAGCAAAATCATAACCATAATCAAGGTATAAAGTTCCATAATCTACCCGCCAACGAAAAGGCAAGTCACCGGCAGAAGCTCCGTCATAATCATAGACCTGATAATCAATTCCCAAGCCGTTATTATCCAAGCGAATACCGCTTTCTATCGGATCTCTGTTAGTACCAAATCCCAAATCTCCAACCCATGTTCTCCCCATGAGGTCATCATAAATATCTTCATCATCCTCACATGAAGTAAAGCCGACAAGCAACGTCAGCATCAGCAGAAAACCTGCGTATTTTTTAATCAGTTTCATAATCTTCTAGTTTATTGCGTTTATAAATACAAATTTAGCGTTTTTATTTTACTATATGCTCCAAGCCATAAGTTTTTTGTACCTTTGTTCCCGATAATATTAAAAATTCTACATGAAACTTCTTTGGCTTGATTTAAATAGCTCCTATGCACACTCATCGTTGGCGCTCCCTGCATTACACGCCCAGATAGCAGACGACACTACTATTGAATGGTGTATAGTATCAGCAACCATAAATGAAAATACCGGAATGGTTGTCAGCCGGATTCACAAACACCGGCCGGACATCATTGCCGC
The DNA here is from genome assembly GCF_001915455.1 of Bacteroides sp. 43_46. Lineage (NCBI taxonomy): Bacteria > Pseudomonadati > Bacteroidota > Bacteroidia > Bacteroidales > Bacteroidaceae > Bacteroides > Bacteroides sp. 43_46. Next base: position 24,635 of record NZ_MNQN01000133.1, read on the forward strand.
CACCAACTGGTTATTCAATCACGAACAGTTGCTACACATCATATCCCGTGCTAAAGCATTACTTCCGCATTGCTGCATCGTACTCGGCGGTCCGGAGTTTTTGGGAAATAATGAAGCCTTTTTATATAAGAACAAATTTGTCAGCGGAGTGTTCCGTGGAGAGGGTGAAGAAGTATTCCCCCAATGGCTGAAAGTATGGAATCACAGTAAAGAAACATGGAAATCAATAACGGGACTTTGTTACTTGGATGAAAACGGTCGCTATCAGGACAATGGAATTGCCCGCGTCATGAACTTCTCTCAACTTGTTTCCCCCGAGAAAAGTTGTTTTTTTAACTGGAGTAAACCGTTTGTACAGTTGGAAACTACCCGAGGTTGTTTCAACACGTGTGCCTTTTGCGTCAGCGGTGGTGAAAAGCCGGTGCGTACCATTCCTTTGGAAGCTATCCGTGAACGTCTGAATGACATTCACCAGCATGGCATTAAGAACGTGCGCGTACTCGACCGTACTTTTAATTACAACAACAAACGGGCTAAAGAATTACTGGACTTATTCCGGCAATATCCGGACATCTGTTTTCATCTGGAGATTCATCCGGCTCTCCTTTCCGAAGAATTAAAACAGGAATTATCGGTCTTACCCAAGGGGTTATTACATTTGGAGGCCGGCATTCAAAGTTTAAAAGAGTCGGTTCTGCAACAAAGCCGCCGTATCGGAAAGTTATCCGACGCATTGGAAGGATTAAAATATCTCTGTTCACTAAAGAATATGGAAACGCATGCTGACCTCATAGCAGGTCTCCCACTCTATCACTTATCCGAGATATTCGAAGACGTCCGTACCTTGGCAGAATATGGTGCAGGAGAGATTCAACTGGAATCCCTAAAGTTACTTCCCGGTACCGAGATGCGGAGAAGAGCAGAAGAACTAGGCATTCAATACTCGCCCCTTCCCCCTTATGAAGTCCTCCAAACACGTGAGATTTCAGTAGACGAGTTACAGACAGCGCATTATCTATCCCGCCTGTTAGACGGCTTCTATAATACTCCTACCTGGCAAAACATCACCCGGATGCTTATTCTGGAAAATCCTCATTTCTTACATGAGTTGCTCGATCATTTAGTTCAGGCAGATATCATCGACACCCCGTTAAGTCTGGAAAGAAGAGGATTGATCCTATATAATTTCTGTAAAAATCATTATCCCGATTACTTGACTCAAGTCAGTATCGCATGGATCGAAGCAGGTATGTCATTAAAGAAAGTTCCCGCCGAAAAAGTCAGAACCAAACGGCAAGTTCCCCCGGAGAGTTGGGAAGTCATCTATGGCTCCTATCGGGAAAAACTACGTCTGTGTTTTCTCCCCGTTGATGAAGACGGACATGGCTACTGGTTCGGATTTGAGTCTGAAATCCAAAAGATAGAACCCGTATTCAAAGCTATTTCATAATGATGAATAATCTACAAGAAAAGTTTTAGAAGCCAAGGAGGCACAACTTCCATTTTATTCTCTACCTTTGTAGAACGATTAAATAACATCATATAATAATGAAAAACTTTATCAAGGGATTCCGGTTTACCCCCTCCAATTATCCGGCAGCAGTAGAAGACAAAATACAGAAATATAGAAAACAAGGATACAAACTTCCGCCTCGTAAAGTGCTCCGTACCCCCGAACAACTGGAAGGAATACGTGAAAGTGCCAAAATCAACACTGCATTATTGGATCATATCGCGGAGAATATCCGTGAGGGAATGTCTACCGAGGAAATTGACAGACTAGTGTATGATTTCACAACCGGTCACGGAGCCGTTCCTGCTCCCCTCAATTACGAAGGATTCCCCAAGAGTGTCTGTACAAGCATTAACGACGTAGTATGCCATGGGATACCCAACAAGAATGAAATCCTGAAAAACGGAGATATTATCAATGTGGATGTCTCTACCATTTACAATGGATACTTCTCTGACGCCTCCCGCATGTTTATGATCGGCGACGTAAGTCCCGATATGCGCAAACTGGTCCAAGTGACGAAAGAGTGTATGGAAATTGGTATTGCCGCCGCACAACCCTGGAAACAACTGGGCGATGTGGGTGCCGCTATTCAGGAACATGCCGAGAAAAACGGATTCAGCGTCGTGCGCGACCTCTGCGGACACGGTGTAGGCATGAAATTCCATGAAGAACCGGATGTAGAGCATTTCGGACGCCGGGGAACAGGCATGATGATCGTACCGGGAATGACTTTCACCATTGAGCCGATGATTAACATGGGAACCTATGAAGTGTTTGTCGACGAAGCTGACGGCTGGACTGTCTGCACTGATGACGGATTGCCCTCTGCCCAATGGGAGAATATGATTCTGATTACTGAAACCGGAAATGAAATCCTGACTTATTAAATGGAATCGATTTTACTTATTGTTATCGCCGTATTAGTGATAGTATTACTTGTACTATCACTAACGAAAGGCAACAACCAAAATCAAGCGGAACAACTGCAAGCAGCCTTACGGCAACAAATGCAAGAAAACCGGGAAGAACTGAACCGAAGTATCCGGGAGTTGCGCATGGAAATGACGCAAGTATTAAATCAGAATATGCAGCAACTCCAGGATGTCCTCCACAAGAATATGATGACCACAGGAGAATTACAACGGCAGAAATTCGACACAATGGCCCGCCAACAGGAAACACTGATTAAATCGACCGAGAAACGCTTGGATGATATGCGTCTAATGGTTGAAGAAAAGTTGCAAAAAACGTTGAACGAACGAATTGGGCAGTCATTTGAGATTGTCCGTTCGCAACTGGAAAATGTGCAGAAAGGTCTGGGAGAAATGAAATCTCTGGCCCAGGATGTCGGCGGACTGAAGAAGGTACTGAGCAACGTAAAAATGCGGGGAACATTCGGTGAGGTACAGTTAGGTGCATTACTGGAGCAAATGATGAGCCCGGAACAATACGACGCCAATGTCAAAACGAAGAAAAGCGGAACGGAGTTTGTAGAATTTGCTATCAAACTGCCGGGAAAAGACGATGTGAACAGCACGGTCTATCTCCCGATTGATGCCAAATTCCCCAAAGACATATACGAACAGTATTACGATGCTTTCGAAGCGGGAGATACCGCTTTGATCGAATCGTCCGGCAAACAACTGGAAAACACCATTAAGAAAATGGCAAAGGATATTCACGACAAATATGTCGACCCTCCTTTTACCACAGATTTCGCAATCATGTTTTTACCGTTCGAAAGTATCTATGCAGAAGTTATCCGGCGGACAAGCCTTGTCGAAACACTTCAGAAGGAATACAAAATCGTCGTAACAGGCCCGACTACTTTAGGAGCCATTCTGAACAGCCTTCAAATGGGTTTCCGTACCTTAGCCATTCAGAAACGTACCGGAGAAGTCTGGACTGTATTGGGAGCTGTAAAAACCGAATTCAGCAAATTCGGCGGACTGCTTGAGAAAGTACAAAAGAACCTGCAAAATGCCGGTGACCAGCTTGAAGAAGTTATGGGCAAACGAACCCGTGCTATCGAACGGAAGCTACGTCAAGTAGAACAATTACCACATGAAGAAAGCCGGAAAATACTTCCAATCGAAGAAGACGGGGAACTATTTGACTAATCCGAAAAAAATAGCGCTAAAACGAATTTGTTAGGAATATCTTTCTTGAATGCTAGAGGGCGTGTCTAATAAGTCGGGGTGGTAGGTAGATGCACAATGCTGATAATAAACAATTCATGCATTCACCTACCACCTCCCCCTACGGGTACTCCTCCTTCCTGAAGGAGGAGAGTTTTAAATACTACCGACTTGTCATTCTGTTATTACTCCAGTAGTCTCTAACTATGCAGTCTCTAAACTATGCAGTCTCTAACTTTGCGATCTCTAACTATGCAGTCTCCAACTATTATCAGTGGAGAAATAAGTATTTTATTGATAGTTCAACTTTAACAAATAATTATTCCGGAGAACTGTCTTCACATCGGTCACTATCCCCATTTCACATCCCTTATCCACCTTCATACTGACAGTAATCTCATTCTTCTTATCTCCCTGTAATGTACAGAAGTCTTTCAAATCTCTCTCCAATTCAGCCAGAGTAAAATTCGTTATTTCTTTCTCTACTTTGCCTGCGGCAGAGAGTAATTTAAGCTGAATGCCGGTAATCTTCATTGTAGTAGAATTATTATATGGATTTTTCTTTCTATCCTTGATAGAAATATCGCCATAACCAATCAAAATAGGAAATTCTTTATCAAGGTATTCCTTACTGTTATTTCCCGATGTTTGGGCAATATCAGCCCGAATTTCAACAAAAGCATCCCGCATAACAGACAACAAATCTTTTACCTGTTCTTTAGGAGTATCAGGAGAAAACAAGACCCCTCCCACTTGATCCTCTGCACTGTTATACTTTTCTTTTGCCAGGCGCTTATGTTCCACCATTGTTTTTTTAAGTACCTCTTTCAGGTCTTCCTTAGCAATCGTTTTATTGTTCAAAGTCAATTGTCCATTAGCATCTACTTTTACGATATGCGCCTGTCGCTCCCGAATCTTATATTTCAGCTCCGCATTCTTAGGAGAACGATTATAATATGCCTCCATTTCATCATCAACAAACTTGAAGATATCCTGATCTTCTCCGGTTTTTGATTGCAATACTTCCCGGACCGTATTTAGTCCTAAGTCTTCTTTCACTTCCGGCTGTGCAAACGCATAAAGCGCTCCACCCATTACAGGCACCACAAACAATAGTTTCAACCGTGCCCACCGATTGGTTCTTTCTTTTAACATCATAGTAATACGTTTTTTAAGTTTAGAGTGATTAAAACCGTTGGCCATAGAGTAGAGCCTTGTACCAACAGCTTTTTTCACCAATAAAAGTTGATATCTCGTTGCATCAATGCCTGTATTAAGCACCCCATTATCCGCTTCAAACTCATGTACTTCCTGCAATTCCCGTTTCAGCAGCCAAATGGCCGGGTTGAACCAATAAAGAATTAACAAACACTGCATACATAATAAATCGAGTGTATGCCGATAACGTAAATGCATCGTCTCATGGAGTAAGATCCCGTCTGTCGACTGTTGTGAGTAGTCGGATACGGAAACAACAATATATTTTCCCCAGCAAAAAGATGAAATAGGTTCCGATACTACAATCAGTTTATACTTCCCATAGGAGCGCCTCTTTCCGTTCCGTATAAGCTGGAACATCCGATAAAAGGAAAGCAAAATCCTGCACAAAACAAACAGCCCGCCTGCCAGATAAACATATCCCAAAGCAATAGGACACCAATTTATAGCCTGCATATTTCCGGTTTCGTCCACTTGCGGCCGAACCCAAAACATTGTGTCCCAAAATATGCCGTCCGCCTGCTCAACAAAAATCCCCTGAATCGTTTGTAAAGGAACAGTTAAAAATGTCTCCTCTTGAGTGGTAAATTCTATCAAAGGGAGAAACATACATCCTATGATCCCCGCCAATATAGTCACCCGGTTGAAGCGAAAAAAAGTAGTTCCGCTCATTAATAATTTAAAGAGCAGATAGAATATTATCAGGTAACATCCGGATTTCAACAGATAAAACAATAAGTCTCCCATAGTAATGACATCTTTTTATCAATAGTGCGTTTCCCAACTATTATTGCAAAAACTATTTTTCGTTTTTCCCTCGTTGAATCTGGTCAATGAGTGCTTTAAGCTCATCAACAGACAATCCTTCTTCTTCAATAAAAGAAGACACAACATTGACATACGAATTATTATAGTATTGAGAAATCACTTCTTTAAGAGCAGAACTTTTATACTCCTTCTCCGAAACAAGTGCATAATATTGATAAGTATTTCCATAAGGCGTATAACCTACGAATCCTTTCTCCTCCAACCCGCGCACAAGAGTGGAAACGGTATTATAATGCGGTTTGGGATCTTCATAATAAGCTAATAGTCCGCGAACAAACATCGGGCCGTTTTCCCAGAAAATACGCATTATTTCTTCTTCTTTTGCTGTCAATCGTTTCATACATTTCTATATTTTCGGTTTAACTCACCAAGTATAACGCCACAAATATAGTATTTAATATCGAACAAACAACTAAAAGGTGCAGTTATTCAACTAAAGAAAACAGTTATTTAACTATTCTTATTAGTAGATCAGTTCCATACCCTATTATTTCCATATAATAACTACCGGAAATAATAGGGTATAGAGAGTTTATTTAATCAGTATAGCTCCTTAAAGCCAGGTTTTTCACCCAAAGAACAAATATTCCGGTCAAAATCAAGTTCAGTACTAAAGTAAGTACAGAAATTACCAATGCCGGACCTCCCAAATTATATCCCAATGCGATAAAAATAATTCCGGCCCCCACTTCACCACGGGTAAACATACCGATAGAAAGTGCCAGTCGTTCACTCAGCTTCCGGTCACGATAGAAAAACATAGGACATAACTTTCCCACGTTCGACAACAAAGAAACAATTACCACATGAAACAGAATCATCCCCCACGACATCATTTCCTGGGAACCTGTCACCGAATATGCCCCCGAGTGCGTTTCCGCAAAATTGACTCCGATAAAATGAGGCATACTCATTCCTACCAGGAACATAAAGAAGAAAGAGATTCCGGTAGAAACTCTCCGTTCCACAGGCGTGTCATGTTCCTTATGCTTCATAATCATACCCAATACAAATGCCGGAAGCAGCACCTCAATATGGATACTTCCCGCCTCTCCGTACAGCTCCTTGCTACCGAGATAGAGTATCTGCGTAGCCAGAAATATGATAACCGAATAGAACAGGATCGCTTTCCAGTCCTGACGCCAGTCGTATTTATTCAACTGTTGCCAACCGGCGGCCAACAGCATAAACACAATCACCACGACAATAATCAACTGCCAGCGCAATCCGATCATCATGATCTGGAGAGGAATCATCAGGATGATCGTATCCAAATCATCGAAAATAGCCAATACCTGAATCTTCTTATAAATCCAACTGGACTTCAGCCCGATAGCGGCGAGCATGGTAAACAAGATTCCCGCTGATGTCGGAGCGGCAAAACGGCTCAACAGCAGGTTCTCTTTCCATGCCTCCCAACTATTCCAATAGTCAGGCGGAAGCAAGATAAACACATAGTAGATAGCAATCATAAACCAAGGCAAAGCAGCAGTAGCCATTGCTATAAAATAATCCTCGGCATAACTTTTCCAGCGGGACTTGTCGAGCACAAATTCCCGGCCCACATTAATCATTATAAAACTAAGACATACATAGAGTAGTATATTCGATATGGACTTCACGGTTCCATACCCCTCACCTGCTATCACCGGCAGGAATTGCGATACGACGAGCCCCAACATCAGGAAGCCCGAAAAAGACAGAACTTTTCTCATATTTCTAGTTGTTTTTTCTCCAAAAGTGATTGCCAAGGAAAGCTCTGCAGACAGAAAGCAATCACCTGGTGTATTAAAAAACTAACCGCAAGGCAATTTGTTCAGAAAACCTCTCTGAAAAAACTGCTTGCGGTTCTTTTTTTTAATCCAGTTTTAATACTGCGAGGAAGGCTTTCTGCGGCACTTCCACGTTGCCAATTTGTTTCATTCGTTTTTTACCTTTTTTCTGCTTTTCAAGCAGCTTGCGCTTACGGCTCACGTCACCGCCATAACATTTGGCAGTCACATCCTTGCGAACCGCCTTAATCGTTTCGCGGGCAATAATTTTCGCCCCGATAGCGGCTTGAATAGCAATCTCAAACTGCTGGCGGGGAATCAGTTCCTTCAACTTCTCACACATCCGGCGTCCCATATCATACGCATTGTCAAAGTGGATCAGTGTAGAAAGCGCATCCACAGGCTCACCATTTAGCATGATATCCAGCTTGACCAGTTTCGAGGGACGGAAACCGTTCGGATGATAATCGAACGACGCATATCCTTTCGAAATACTTTTCAGGCGGTCATAGAAGTCAATCACAATTTCCCCCAAAGGCATATTGTAATATATCTCCACCCGGTTGCCGGAAATATATTCCTGTTTAAGCAGTTCCCCGCGCTTGCCCAGACAGAGCGTCATGATCGGACCTATATAATCGGTCGTTGTAATAATAGACGCTTTGATATACGGTTCTTCAATGTGATCTATCAACGTCGGATCAGGCATACCACCGGGGTTATGCACCTCCTTCATATTGCCTTGCTTGTCATATATATTGTAAGATACGTTAGGCACCGTAGTAATCACATTCATATCAAACTCACGATCAAGACGTTCCTGCACAATCTCCATGTGAAGCAACCCGAGAAAACCGCAACGGAAACCGAAGCCCAACGCCAACGATGATTCGGGCTGGAAAGTCAAGGAAGCGTCGTTCAACTGCAATTTCTCCAGAGAAGCACGCAAGTCTTCAAAATCTTCCGCCTCAATCGGGTAGACCCCGGCGAACACCATAGGCTTTACTTCCTCAAAACCCGCAATCGCCTTGTCACACGGACGAGCCACATGGGTAATGGTGTCTCCCACCTTTACCTCTTTCGAAGTCTTGATACCGGAAATGATATAGCCTACATCTCCCGTGCGAAGTTCATTCCGGGGAACCAGTTCCATTTTCAGCACCCCCACCTCGTCGGCGTCATACTCCTTGCCGGTATTGAAAAACTTCACTTTGTCACCTTTACGGATCACTCCGTTCTCAATCTTGAAATAAGCGATAATTCCACGGAAAGAGTTGAATACAGAGTCGAAAATCAAAGCCTGTAACGGTGCTTCCTCATCCCCTTCGGGATGCGGGATACGTTCGATAACGGCTGCCAGGATTTCTTCCACTCCCATACCCGTCTTACCGGATGCGCGGATAATTTCTTCCCGCTTGCAACCCAGCAGTTCCACAATCTCATCCTCCACTTCCTCCGGCATGGCACTGGCCATATCGCATTTGTTGATAACGGGAATAATCTCAAGGTCGTGTTCAATAGCCATATACAGGTTGGAGATCGTCTGTGCCTGTACTCCCTGCGATGCATCGACAATCAGCAATGCACCTTCGCAAGCGGCAATGGAACGGGACACCTCATACGAAAAGTCCACGTGCCCCGGAGTATCAATCAGGTTGAGTACATACTTCTCCCCCTTATAGTTATACTCCATTTGGATAGCATGGCTTTTGATCGTGATCCCTCTTTCCTTCTCCAAGTCCATATCATCAAGCATCTGCCCCGTGGTCACCTGAATGGTGTTGGTAAACTCCAACAAGCGGTCGGCCAGGGTTGACTTACCGTGGTCGATATGAGCAATAATGCAAAAGTTGCGTATATTCTTCATGCTAAATTCTTATTATTTTATCTTTTTGGTGTGCAAAGATACGTAAATGGCGGAATATAAAAAAATGCGTTGATAACATTATGACAATGTACCAACGCATTTTTTTATTGCTTAAGTGATTGCTCGCTTAGATCAATTTGATGAAGAGTTCACCTTCCACTTCTTCCACAGAGACTTTGTCTTCTCTCAATAACCAGCCAAGTCCGAGGAACAAATCTTTGTCAACCAATTTAGTTGCTTTTTTCAATTGCTTGGCAGTCATTCCTTCTGTTTCGTTCAGTGCATTCCAGATAGTACCTGCGATTACACCTGCTTTTTCTTTCAACATTTGCTTTGAAATTTTAGTTAGACATGCTTCAAATCATCCTGTCCGACGACTTTCAGATTTTATTTCGGGGACAAAGATAGATATTTTTATGTTATAGAACACTTTATTGAGTGTTTTTTTACTGATTTTGTAATAAAAAAAGCATTTTTTCCTTCATTTAGGGTGTTTTTCGAGATATTCCACCCAGATTCTTGCCGCTTCTTCCACCATTTTTGCGCACGGGCGTTTGCTATAATACTGAGCTGTACGTTCTTCCGGAATAGTGGAAACCGGTTCTTTTTTCTTTAATCCCAACAATTCCGCACAAATCAGAGAGCCGTTACGTTTTTTAAATTCGGCTGCCAGTTCCTGCACTACCGCATAATTGGCAGCTTTTCCTTCCCGGTCTGCCGCCTCCGTAGCCCCCGTTTTCAGGCCGGCCACCAGAAACAACCCGCACGCAGCCCCGCACGTCTCGCGCATGCGTCCTATTCCTCCGCCGAAAGAGGCAGCCATACGCAATGCCTGTTCCTGTGTAAATCCGTACATATCGGCAAAAGCAGCCACAACAGACTGTGAGCAATTGTATCCGCTCTTAAAAAGCTCCACCGCTTTTTGTATTCTATCTTCTTCCATAAACTATTTCGTGTTTTTTTATTTCCAACATCATCGGACAGTGGTCCGAATGCATGGCGTCATTCAAGATACGTGCGCTCATCAGTAACGGGCGGACCGGTTCGCTGGCCATGCAATAGTCGATTCTCCAACCCTTATTCTTGGCACGCGAGTTAAAACGGTAACTCCACCAGGTATACTCCTGTTTTTCCGGATAAAGCATACGGAACGAATCAATGAATCCCGCTGCAAGGAAACGGGTCATCCATTCCCGTTCTTCGGGAAGGAAACCACTGTTCTTTGCGTTCCGGACAGGGTCATGAATATCAATCGGCTCGTGGCAAATATTATAATCACCGCAAAGAATCAGGTTCGGACGAGACTTCTGCAACTCCAGCACATACTTCTGAAAGTCTTCCAGCCACACCATTTTAAAAGCCTGACGCTCATCCCCGCTTGTCCCCGAAGGATGATAAACACTGACCACGGACAAATCTCCAAAGTCCGCACGTATAAAACGCCCCTCATTGTCGTATGCCTCCATACCCATTCCGTACTCCACGTGATCCGGTTCCTGCTTCGTAAGTAAAGCCACTCCGCTATATCCTTTCTTTTGTGCCGAATACAGATAGGACTTATAGCCCAATGCTTCGAACACCTCTACCGGATACTGGTCCGGTTGCAGTTTTGTCTCTTGCAGACAAAGAATATCGGGATTCTCCTGCTCCAGCCATTCCGGCAGTCCTTTAGATACGGCAGCACGAAGCCCGTTTACATTATAAGTAATAATCTTCATCATTCTATATTTTTAATTCATGTTCATTTCAGGAGAATAGCAGCATGATGTTCAGTACCGATACTATAATCGCAATGGCATACAGCACAAATGTGCTCCAACGGCTATTGACATACTCTCCCATTACCTTCCGCGAGGAGGTCAGCCCCACTTGCAGGAATACCGTGAAAGGCAATTGGATGCTGAGTATCATCTGCGAAATAATCAGTCCTTTAAAAGGATCTCCGATAAAGAAAATCAACAACAGGGCAATTCCCAAAGACAAGAGCACGCCTACCTGCGAGTGACTGTCCTTGATATGATAAGACTCGCCGAAAATACCGGCAAAGATAGAACCTGCCGCCATTCCGCTTGTGATAGTGGACGAAATGCCCGCCATAAGCAAAGCCAGTGCAAACACGATTGCCGCATTACTTCCCAACAGCGGTTCCAGCAATGACTGAGCCTGTTGCAATTCCTCCACCTGAATGCCGCTTTTAAAGAAGGTGGCAGCCGCCAGCAGAATCATCGCGCTATTGATAGCCCAGCCCACAATCATTGAAAAAAGCGTATCAAACAACTCGTATTTCAACACCTTCTTGATAGAGGCGTCATCTTTTTTATTGTACTCGTGGCTCTGTATCACTTCCGAATGCAGGAACAGGTTATGCGGCATTACCACCGCCCCCAGTACGCTCATAATAATCAGCATACTTCCTTTCGGGAAAGCCGGAGTGACCCACCCCACCGTTGCGGCCGGCCAGTCAATATCCACCAGAAACAACTCATAAATAAACGACAGCCCGATCACCGAGACGAATGCGATAATGGAACGCTCGATCTTTTTGTAAGAGTTGGTGAAAAGCATAATGGAGACAAAAAGCGTTGTCAGCACAGCCCCCCATATAATAGGAATATCCAACAACATTTCCAATGCAATGGCACCGCCCAGGATTTCCGCCAATGAAGTGGAAATGGAAGCCAGCACCGCCGTTCCGAGTATAGGACGGGATACCCATTTGGGAGTGTATTTAGTGGCCGCTTCCGAGAGGCAGAGCCCGGTGACAATCCCCAGGTGGGCAACATTATGTTGAAGAACGATCAGCATGATAGTAGACAGGGTGACCACCCAAAGTAACGAATACCCGAATTCAGAACCTGCGGCAAAATTGGAAGCCCAGTTTCCCGGATCAATAAAACCCACAGTAACCAAAAGTCCCGGTCCGATATATTTAAAGAGATCCAGTCCGCCCAGATATCGCTTATGATCTTTTCGTTTTAAGTCTTGAAAAATATTCTTCATCTTTGCATAATAGTTTATCCAGTACAAATATACTTATAAAGTAACGATTGACAATCCATTTTAGTTCAAAATACCGACAAATTCGGAGAAGAACCGAAAGACATACAGAAGCTTTTTGCCGAACAATAAAAGAAGCCCCCGGCAAAAACAATTTGCCGAAGGCTTACAATCAACTATTAAGAACAAAAAAATTGTCAATCAATATCCCATTTCATGCAATGCACGGCATAGTTGGTCGGGACAAGACGTCGGTCTGCCACCGCAACGAACCCCTTCAAGTTTCTTTATCACTTCTTCTACCTTCATGCCTTTCACCAGGCGTGAAATTCCTTGAAGATTACCGTTACATCCTCCCCAGAAGGCCACCTCTTTCACTACACCGTCTTCCACGTTCAGTTCGATGTTCGTGCTGCAAGTCCCCTGAGTTTTATAAACATATTCCATGGCCTGTTTATTCTTCTTCTCCGCCTTCCGGTTTCATGTTCGTATAAACAGTCTGCACATCGTCAAACTCTTCCAGACGTTCGATCATCTTATCCAAAGTTTCACGTTGTTCCGGCGTCACGTCTTTCAAGTCGTTCGGGATATAAGTAAAGTCTCCACCGACATCTTCGAATCCGCATTCTTCCAGATGTTTCTGGATAGCGGCATAGCTTTTCGGATCTCCGTAGATCGTGATTGTACCTTCCTCATCATCCTGTTCGTACTCATCTTCCACGTCGTAGTCAATCAGGTCAAGGATCAATTCTTCCATATCCATGCCCTCCTTGATTTTGAAAGTGAACATACACTTATGGTCGAAAAGGAAAGCCAGAGAACCCATAGTTCCGAGGTTACCGCCGAATTTATTGAATACGGAGCGTACATCAGCCACCGTGCGGGTTGTATTATCAGTCAGCGTATCCACAAAAACAGCAATTCCGTGAGGACCGTATCCTTCGTAAGTCATGCTCTTGTAGTCGCTCTGGTCTTTACCCAATGCATTTTTGATAGCACGTTCGATATTGTCTTTCGGCATATTCTCACGCTTACAAGTAGCGATTACCGAACGCAATGTCGGGTTATTTTCAGGTTCCGGACCACCAGCCTTCACAGCAATGGCAATCTGTTTACCCAGTCTTGTAAATGTTTTAGCCATGTGGCCCCACCGTTTCAACTTTGCGGCTTTTCTATATTCAAATGCTCTTCCCATTGGTTTATATTTTTAGATTGAAATTTAAAGTTTATCTAAGTTTAGCACCCAGTTTATCTTCCAGATTCTTCACCAGTTTCGACATAATCTTATCAATCATCTTGTCGTTCAGAGTCTGGCTTTCATCTTGAAGCAGGAAGCTGACTGCATACGATTTCTTGCCCGGTTCCAGGTTCTTGCCTTCGTATACGTCAAAGAGTTCCACTTCTTTCAGCAACTTTTTCTCCGTATCATAAGCGATCTTCTCGATTTCGGCAAACTGCACATTCTTGTCAAGCAACAATGCCAGGTCACGTTTCACGGCCGGGAACTTGGATATTTCCTTGTAGCTGATTTTCACCGAACGGATCGCTTTCATCAGCTCCTTCCAGTTCAAGTCAGCATAATACACTTCATTGTCAATATCAAATGCCTTCAGCAGTTTCTTAGTCACCACGCCGAACGATGCGAGACGCTTGCCTCCCTTGGTATGTACAGAAAGTGCCGCAGCAAAAATGTCATCAGTCAGATTACCTACAACCAGATTGTGCAAATCCAGTCCCAAGCGTTTCAGGATATTCTCCACGTAAGCTTTCAGTTCATACACCGAACTGCTCTCATCCGGATGTGCCCACGAGTTAACCACCTTCTTGCCGGTCACCCATAAGCCCAGATGATAGTCTTCCGTATAAGGAGCCAACACCTTTTCCGGATTCTTCTTGTCGGCATCGAAATAGTAGCAGTTACCGAATTCAAAGAATTTCAGATCCGCATTCTTGCGGTTGGCATTATGCGCAATGCTTTCCAGTCCGCCGAACAACAAAGTCTGGCGCATACAGTTCAAGTCCGCACTCAACGGATTCAGCAACATCACCAGGCGGTTGGACGGATAAGCTTCCAGTCCGTCATAATAAGCGGCGCGAGTCAGCGAGTTATTCAATATTTCATTGAATCCGCAACCCACGAGTTGCTCTGCAACCAGATTCTGCAATTTATTTGATTTATCATTTTCGCCTTTTGTAGTCAGGCTCGACTTCAGCGTAGACGGAATTTCCACATTATTATATCCGTAGATGCGGAGAATATCTTCGATTACGTCACAATCACGCTGCACGTCCACACGATAAGGAGGAACCGACAATGTCAGCCCTTCGGCAGTTTCGTTGGTGATCTTCATTTCGAGGCTGGTTACAATACTCTTGATTGTTTCCACCGGAATCACTTTACCTACCAGTGAATGCACCTTCCCGTAATTCAGTTCCACTACGAAATCCTTCGCAGGAGCAGTAAACACATCTTTAATTTCAGAAGAGATCGTGCCTCCTGCCAATTCTTTCACCATGATAGCAGCCAGTTTCAGGCAGTATATCACTCCGTTCGGGTCGATACCACGTTCGAAGCGGAAAGAAGCGTCCGTATTCAGTCCGTGACGGCGGGCAGTCTTGCGCACCCATGTCGGGTGGAAATAGGCGCTCTCGATGAACACATCCGTCGTAGCTTCGGTAGAACCGGAATCCAGTCCGCCGAACACACCGGCAATGCACATCGCTTCTTCTTTATTGCAGATCATCAGGTCGCGTTCGTTCAACTTGCGTTCCACTTCGTCCAGTGTGACGAACGGAGTACCCTCGGGCATTGTCTTCACAATCACCTCGTTGCCTTTTATCTTGCCTGCATCAAAGCAGTGCAACGGCTGACCGAAAGCATGAACGATATAATTGGTGATATCCACTACATTATTAATAGGACGCACGCCGATCAGACGCAGTTTATTCTGCAACCATTCGGGGCTTTCCTTCACGGTCACTCCTTTCACGGTCACACCGGCATAATGCGGGCAAGCCTCGCTGTTCTCTACTGTGACTTCAATATCCAGGTCGTGGTTTTCCACCTTGAAGGCGTCTACCGAAGGACGTTGCAGAGTAGCCTGTTTGCCGTTCTGAATGAGATAAGCATACAAGTCGCGGGCTACGCCATAGTGTGAGCACGCATCAGCACGGTTGGGCGTGATGTCCACTTCGAGCACGTAGTCGCTCTTGATATTATAATAATCCTTGGCGAGCGTACCCGGAACAGCTTCTGCCGGCAAAACGATAATGCCCGCATGGTCCGTACCGATACCGATTTCATCTTCGGCACAGATCATGCCGGTAGATTCCACCCCACGGATTTTTGATTTTTTGATCGTAAAACATTCGTCACCGTCATAGAGTTTCGTACCTAAGGTAGCCACTACTACTTTTTGTCCGGCAGCCACATTCGGGGCTCCGCAAACGATTTGTACCGGTTCGCCGTCTCCCAGGTTGACAGTCGTAATGTGTAAATGATCAGAGTTAGGGTGTTCAACGCAAGTCAGCACTTCGCCGATTACAAGCCCTTCCAAACCGCCTTTAATGGTTTGTACTTCTTCCACACCACCTGTTTCCAGGCCGATTGATGTCAGCGCAGCCGCCGTTTCATCAGGCGTCAAATCGAAGTTGACATACTCTTTCAGCCAGTTATAAGAGATATTCATATAATTAATTTTTTATTGTTTCTCAAAAAGATTTGCAAAGTTAATAAGTTTTTTCGGTTGACCGAAAAGGTTTGAAAGAAAATTGAGAGTTATTTCACCACAGAGTAACACTGCCTGCCGCATGGTTTCCCCTCTTTCCGGAAGAAGGGGTGGCTGAAAGCCGGGGTGGTAGGTAGAAACATGGTATATTCCTTATTTAAAAAAAGGTAAAATCATTATTTTTCCTACCACCTCCCCCTACGGGTACTCCTCCTTCCAGAAGGAGGAGAAACTATGCAGAAAACTTATCTACAATAGTAAAACTATAAAGTAACGACTAAAAAGTAACAACTATAAAGTAACGACTAAAAAGGCAACGGCCCGTCTCCTCCTATCGGTGTCGCAAACGGATTCCCCGACTGCGGCTCAAAATCGGGTGCCGGCGGCGGAGGGACAGAACCAACACTATCGCGATTCATCTTCGACCCCAGCATAGGCCCGACAGTCTCGCCCGGCATCGGAATAACCATATCGTCCTCCGGATTCGAGAAACGGGTAAACTCACCCTTGAACCGGAGCAGCACCTCGCCTACCGCACCGTTACGATGCTTGGCAATCACGATTTCCGCCATACCACGGAGGTCGTTGCCACGATCGTCCTGGTAAATCTTATAATATTCCGGACGGTGAATAAAGCACACCATATCCGCATCCTGTTCAATGGCTCCCGATTCACGAAGGTCACTCAACTGGGGACGTTTTCCGTCGATACCTTCACGGCTCTCCACTCCACGATTCAACTGTGACAGTGCGATGATCGGAATATTCAACTCTTTCGCCAATCCTTTCAACGAACGGGAGATCGTACTCACCTCTTCCTGACGGCTGCCGAATGCCATACCACTCGCGTTCATCAGCTGAAGGTAGTCGATAATAATGATTTTCACCCCGTGTTCACGTACCAGACGGCGCGCCTTTGTCCGGAGCTCGAAAACCGAAAGAGAAGGAGTGTCATCCACATAAAGCGGTGCATCCAGCAGATTTTTCAGTTTATAGTCCAACTGCTGCCATTCGTGTCCGGCCAACTGCCCGCTCTTAATCTTTCCGCTCTCGATTTCACAAACATTCGATATCAAACGGTTGACCAGCTGGACATTACTCATTTCAAGAGAGAACAGTGCTACCGGATTCCGGAAGTCCACAGCGATATTCTTGGCCATGGAAAGCACGAAAGCCGTCTTACCCATGGCGGGACGGGCGGCAATAATAATAAGGTCTGAATTCTGCCAGCCGGAAGTCATCTTGTCCAGTTTCGTAAAACCACTCTCAAGACCACTCAAACCGTCGGTTCGTGCCGCAGCCTTCTGAATCAGTTTGTAGGCCTCGTCAATGACCGGATTAATCTGCGTGTAATCCTTCTTCATATTCTGCTGCGAGATCTCAAACAGCTTGCCTTCCGCTTCCTGCATCAAGTCGTCCACATCCAGCGTTTCATCAAAAGCCTTGCTTTGAATATTACTTGTAAACGTAATCAGTTCGCGTGCCAGTGACTTCTGCGCAATGATACGCGCATGATACTCAATATGCGCCGAAGAAGCCACCTTACTGCTCAGCTGGGTGATATAGAAAGGACCTCCCACTTCTTCCAGTTCCCCGCGTTTACTGAGCTGTTCTTTCACCGTCAGGATATCCACCGGTTTCTGATTGACAGCCAGGTCGGTTATAGCGGAATAGATTAACTGATGTCGATGTTCATAAAAAGATTCAGGACGAAGGATCTCACTCACTAACGAATAAGCGTCTTTCTCAATCATCAAAGCTCCCAATACAGCTTCTTCCAACTCAGGTGCCTGCGGTTGGATACGACCATAATCATTCACCGGTTGTACTTTAGCAGACTTTGTGTTACGGGTATTTCTTTTCTGTTCGGCCATTAGGATTGTTTCTGTTTTTACGATTTATCATTTTACGATTCGATTGGGGCGGTCTTTTCCGACAGGCCCTCTTTCAATCGGGACGACAAAGATAAAATATAATAATGAAGAATGAATAAGGAAAAATGAAGATTTTAGTAACTTTGCCCCCGAATACATAATCGTAGCATAAAAAATAAATAACACCATGATTACTTTCCCGAATATCAAAATAAACCTGGGGCTGTCCATTACGGAAAAACGTCCTGACGGATACCATAATCTGGAAACTGTTTTCTATCCCGTCGCTCTCGAAGACGCTTTGGAAATCAGAACCAATCCCGAAGCCCAACAGAAATTCACGCTCCACCAGCACGGAATGGAAATAGCCGGCAATCCGGAAAATAATCTGGTAGTAAAAGCTTATTTGTTATTAGACAAGGAATTTCACCTGCCTCCTGTCGAGATTCATCTGTACAAACATATCCCTTCAGGAGCCGGACTGGGAGGCGGTTCGTCGGATGCCGCCTTTATGTTGAAGTTGCTCAATGAACATTACAACCTCCAATTGTCCGACAACCAACTGGAGGACTACGCCGCTACCCTGGGAGCCGACTGTGCCTTTTTCATCAAAAACACACCGACTTACGCCGAAGGTATCGGAAATATCTTCTCCCCGATAGAGCTATCCCTGAAAGGTTACCGGATTATGATTGTGAAGCCGGATGTTTTCGTATCCACCCGGGAAGCCTTCGCCAATATCCGTCCCCACCGTCCCGAATATCCGGTCAGAGAGGTTATCCGTCGTCCGGTCGCAGAGTGGAAAGATACATTAATCAATGACTTCGAAGCGAGTGTCTTCCCGCAATACCCCGTTATCGGAGAAATAAAAGAAGAACTCTATCACCAGGGAGCAATCTATGCCTCCATGAGCGGTTCAGGTTCTTCCGTATTCGGCTTGTTCGCCGCCGGCACCACACTGCCGGAGATAGATTGGGGGACTAATGCATTTTGTTTTAAAGGTACGCTAAGCGAATAGTCCTTCACCAACATAGACTCTTTTGCAAATCTTAGAAGCCCAACATTGCAGCGGGTTGTATATTCAACACGTTTGATACAAAAATACTAAATAGGGTTCTTCTTCAAATTTGGTGGTAAACTTACTTAGGAAAATAATAATTTGATAGCTTATAGTCGATAGTATTCAACAATAATTTGATAGTCGATAGTATTCTCCATTCTCCTCCTTCGGGAAGGAGGAGTCCCCGTAGGGGGAGGTGGTAGGTGAA